>JBDSGH010000047.1:0-3779 GCA_039919095.1 Sphingomicrobium sp.
GCTTGGGCCAGTCGATCCCGAGCGCCTTGGCGCTCTGCCGCAGCCGGCGCACAGCCCAATCGTCGGGTTCGGGCATGATCCGGAAAATTCCGGTGCCGCGGTCGCACAGCGCTTGGCCGATGGCCAGATTGGCGGCGAGCGACATAGCGGCATTGGCCTGCTCCATCGCGTTCATCGGCCGAAACTCGAGCGCGAAATTGCCGTCGGCCTGCTCGACCACCTGCTGCTGCGGCGGGTCGACCCGGGCCGCGCCGCGCGCCTGCTCGGCCGCCGCGATCCGCCGCGACAGCTCGGTGAACCCGGCCGGCAAATCCTCGGTGCGGACGGTTGCATAGCCGAGCTTGGCGCGGCTGCGGATGACCGCCCGCTCCGCCCCGTCGAGGCTCACCGTGCCGTCACCGGCGACCCGCACGGTGAACAGGATGGCCGGCTTGTCGGCGTCGGGCAACAGACTCGCCGCGCCTTCGCTCAACGACGCCGGATACAACCGGACCTTGTCGTCGGGCAGGTAGATCGTCTCGCCCCGCGCCCACGCCTCGGTGTCGATCGGTCCGCCGTCGACGACGAACCAGCCGACATCGGCAATCGCATAATAAAGGATCAGGTCACCTCCCGACGGTTCGATCGCCAGCGCCTGGTCGAGGTCGGTCGAGCTCAGCGGGTCGAGGGTGACGAAGCTAATCGCTGTGCGGTCGGAGTGGGCCGAGAGTGGCTTGCGCACCGCGGCCTCAGCCTCCGCCTCGACCTCGGGCGAAAAGGCGCCCGGCAGCTGGTATTGGATGCGGATCGCTGCCAGCCCGTCGCTCAGCGCGCGCGAGCGGTCGTAAAGCGCCTTCACGACTTGACCATCGTGACCTGCGCGACGTCGATCGCGCGGCCGCGGAACCCGCCCTCGCAATACATCAGATAATAGCGCCAGAGCTGGTGGAATTCCTGGCCGAAGCCGGTCAGCTGGCCATCCGCGATGGCGCCGTCGTAGTGCTCCCGCCAGCGGCGCAGGGTCGCCGCATAATCGAGCCCGAACCCGCAGCGATCCTCCCACGACATATGGCGTTCAACCGCCAACGCCGCGAATTGCGGTTCGTCGATCAGCATTCCGCCGGGGAAGATATAGGTCTGGATAAAGTCGGCGCTGGCCGCATAGCGCTCGAACAAGCGGTGATCGATGCTGATATATTGCAGCGCCGCGCGTCCGCCCGGCTTTAAGCTGCGCGCGATCGCGTCGAGATAGGTGCCCCACCAGCGCATCCCGACCGCCTCGACCATCTCGACCGACGCGACCGCGTCGAATTGCTCGCCGATCGCGCGATAATCCTGCAGGCGGATCTCGACCAGCTCGGCCAGCCCGGCCGCCGCGACCCGCTCCTCCGCCAAGGCTTTCTGCTGCTCGGACAGGGTCAGTCCGACCACGCGGGCCCCGCGCCGGGCCGCTTCGATCGCGAGGCTGCCCCAGCCGCAGCCGATCTCGAGCAGCCGTTGCCCCGGCTTGAGCTCGAGGCGGTCGAGTAGCAGGCCGATCTTGCGCAGCTGCGCCGTCTCGAGCGGCTCGTCGGGCGAAGCGAACCGCGCCGCGGAATAAGTCATCGTCGGGTCGAGCCACGCGGCGTAGAAATCATTGCCGAGGTCGTAATGCGCGGCGATGTTGGCCTTGGCCTTGCCCGGCGCATTGTCGCGCAGCCGGTGGGCGATGGCATTGACCCAGCGGAACGGCCCCTTGGCCCGCGCCGCATCGCCGAGCGCCATCGCGTTGGCGGTGAACAGCTCGAACAGCGCGACCGGGTCGGGGCTCGACCATTCGCCTAGCGCCCACGCCTTGTACCAGCCGACCGAGCCCGAGGTCGCCAGCCGGACCAGCGCCATCCAGCTGGTGAGCTTGACGACCGCCACCGGTCCGGGCGCATGAAACCCGATCCTTCGCCGGCTTCCATCGGGCAGCGTGGCCTCGATCCCGCCGATCCGCAGGTTGCTGTCGAGCCGGTCGAGCACGCGCGCAAACGCCGGCGAAGCGAGCCGCGCGATCATTCCGCCGCCGACCGCAAACCCGCGGTCTGCCTTCACCAGATGCTCGCCGCGGGTGCTCATTGCGGCGAGGTATGGACTGGCCGGGCCAATGTCGAGGCGCGCGCTAGCAGTGCGGGCCGCCGAGCGGCATGTCCGATTCCCGCGCCAGCCGCGACCGCCGCCCCTCGCCATAGCGGGCGTCGCCGATCGCGACATGGACCAGGCAATGGTCGCGCTCCACATCGGCCTGCGGCAGGACCGACCATTTGAGGAACTTGCGCAGCTTGGGATCGCGCCGAATCGCCTCGCGCACCAGCGGATCGTTCATATGGCTCGGTGAGCAACTGGTGACGCCATGAAAGCCGCCGGCCAGCGGGTCGTAGGCCGCGCGCCGATAACAATCGCCCTCGCGCCACACGAGGTCGCGCCGCCACGACGCGACCGGCGGCGGCGACGCGAACAGCGCCTCGACCGGGCGATTGCCCGCCCAGCTCTGAACTGCGGCGGTCGCGCGCTCGGTGATCAGCAAATTGACTCCGATGTAGGCCAGCACGATCGCAATTCCCGCCTGCGGCACCCGCCGCCACTCGCGCCCCTTTTCCTCACGCAGCTTCGACCAGGCGATCGCGCTGCCGAGCACCAGCCACAGCCAGACGTCGATGATGAACAGCGCGTCGGCATGGTACCAGGCGTTCGAAAAGGGCGACAGCAACTGGACCGAATAGGTTGTCAGCAGGTCGAGCAACGGGTGGGTCATCGTGCCCCGGTAAGCCACTGCGACCAGCCAGCCGAAGCGCATCGGCAGCCCGCTCTTGAAGCTGTCGCCGCGGCGCAGCTGCCAGCGGTCGAGCAGCCACAGCAGCCCCGCCAGCACGGGCGGCATGACCAGCACCCCGCCGACCAGCCCGTGGGTAAAGCCGCGGTGGATCGCCAAAGGATCCCACGGCGCCTGGCCGAAGAAAATGTCGATGTCGGGCATGTTGGCGCCGAGGATCAACGCCGCCAGTCCCTTGCGGGTTTTGGTCTTCAGTCCGGCTTGGCCCAGCGCCCAGCCGGCCAGTGAATGCGTGATATTGTCCATTAATGCGCGCGGCCGGTCAGAGCGTGCGCGGCTCCTTCTCGACCATCCAGCTCTGGCCCTTCGACACCAAAGCCTGGAGGTCGGGCGTCTTGCCCTTGGCCGCCGCCAAATTCTGCTCGACTACGCTGCTCTCGAAGGTCGGCCGCGGGTCTTCGTAGATAACACCCAGCGCGACCGGGAAACCCTGCTCGGGCATTTCGATCAGCATCGCTGCAACACCGCGGTTCTTGGGGTCGTGGACGAGCACCGACGGATCGTCGGCTTCGACCACTTTCAGGACCAGCCGCTCGACGTCCAGTGCGATGCCCTTGGTGCCGCCCGCGAATAGCATCTTCTCGCCCGCCGCGAGCCATAATTGCCGCTCCGCCGAAAAATCGCGGGCGGTAAATGACGCGAACACGTCGTCATTATAGACGATGCAATTCTGGTAGATTTCGACGAAGCTGGCGCCGCGGTGGGCGTGCGCAGCCTTGAGCACGTCGGGCAGCGACTTGTGGACGTCGATCCCCCGCGCGATGAACCGCGCGCCCGATCCAAGCGCGAACATGCACGGCGATACCGGCCGATCGACCGACCCGAACGGGGTCGAGGGAGAGCGCGTGCCGATCCGCGATGTCGGCGAATATTGGCCCTTGGTCAGCCCGTAGATCTCGTTGTTGAACAGCAGGATCTGGCAGTCGAGGTTGCGCCGCAGCAC
>JBDSGH010000048.1:0-9666 GCA_039919095.1 Sphingomicrobium sp.
CCGCGAACGGCTGGTTGAAGAAATTGAGCGACCGGTCGGCGTCGAACTGGGCCGCGCCGGCGGTCATCCGATCGGCCAGCTCGCGCTGCGATTCCATGTAGCGGGCGAGCTCGAAGCGGGCGTCCTCGAGGTCCTGGATGTCGATCGCGAACCCGGCCACGGCGCCGGTCGGCAGCGGCACGTTGACGATCTTGAGCATTCGCCGCTCGCCGCGGATGATCGCCGCCTGATTGTGCGACTGGGTCTTGCCGGCCTCGATCGCCGTCATCGCCGTGGCCTTGGCGCCATTGTCGCCGGTTTCGTCAATTAATTCGATGCTGCGCTCAATCACGTCGGCCGCGTCGCGCGCCTCGACCGCCTCGACGAACGCGCTGTTGACCAGGCCGAGCTTGAGGTCGGGGCCGCGGAACCACATCGGGAACGGCGCCGATTCGATCAGATGGGTGAGCGAATCGAGTGCCCCTTCGGTGTGGTGCAGGCGCAGCGACAGCTTGGCTCGTTCCTCCTCGCTGACGCTGGTGTCGAACAGCCACAGCAGCAGGGTGCCAGGCGGTTCAGGCGGCGGAGCGGGCCCGCCACGAACGTCGAACACCCGCGCCGATCCGGCGCTGCGAACGGTGCGCTCGACCCGGCCGCCGACCGCGGCGGCGGCCGCGATGTCTGCGATCAGCGCGTCGAGGTCGGCCTGGTCGAGCCCGCGATCGTCGCCGCCGAGGTCGGCCAGCCGGGTTGGCACGCGCTCGAGCCCGATGTCGCGCAGCAGGCGCGGCTCGGTTTCGATCCGGCCATCGCTGTAGACCAGCAGCGGCCGCGCCGGAGCCGCATCGAGCAGTCGGGCCATCGAGCGGGCCGAGGCGAGCACCGAATTGGCGCGGCGGAAGCGCCGCGCCGCGGCAAAGGCGATCAACGCGGCAACGACGATCCACAACGCGGCAAGCGCCGTCGCGATCAGGCTGGTGCCTGACAGCTCGCTCATGCCTCCCGTGTCCATCGCCGCATTACCGGGTCATAGAGCGTGGGCATCGCGAGTGCCAACCGGCCGGTTGGAACCGGAGCCCAAACGGCAGCAGCCGCCGGACTGGCCGGCGGCTGCGCGTGACGAACTCGATCGGCGGCGAGCAGCCGTACCTTTGCTGGGCGGCCGGCGACTAGAAGGTGCCGCGGACGCCCATGAAGAACCGGCGCCCCAGATAATCGTACTGAGAGGCGAACACCGGCACCTGGCCAAGCGTCTGGATGCCACCGTTGAACACGGTCGAGACCCGCGGCGGCTTCTTGTCGAACAGATTGGCGACGCCGATCGTGAACTCGAACTTGTCGGCGATTTCACGAGTGATCGAGACCGCGTGATAAGCGACCGACGGAACCTCGACGACCGGGCAGAAGCGGACCCGACCGCCAGCCGCGGCTTCCTCGGGGGGTACGCCGGGACGGAAGAGCGAGGTGCGGCAGTCATTCTCATCGAGCGCGGAACCTTGCTCGTCGCGCAGGTCGCGGCGGTTGTTGGCCGAACCGATCACATCGAGACCGTAGATCAGGGTCCACGGCCCGTTCTCCCAACTCAGGTTGAAATCGCCGACCCATTTGGGATCGCCAACCAGGCCATTGAGATTGAGGATCGAGGCCTCGTTGCCGAACAGGTCCTGCTTGTCCTCGATCTGCCAGGTCATTTGCGCCAGTAGCGACACCGAGCCGAGGCGACCGAAGTCGTGGTTGATCCGGCCCGTGACATCGATCCCGCGGTTCCGCTGGCTGCTGACGTTGATGTACGGATCCTGGATTGTGGAGATGTTCAACTCGTCGGGATCTCCAGTCGGGAGACGCGTGATCAAGTTGCACAGCGGCTCGTTCTGGAAATCGGGCGAATCGTAGCATCCGATAACGATATTGGCCGCGCCCAACTGGGTGATCTCGTCCTTTACCTCGATGTCGAAATAATCGACCGCGAGGCTGAATTGGGTGTCGGGCAGGAAGGCGAAGGTCGGCGTGAAGACGGTTCCGAAGACCTTGGCCTCCGACGTTTCCGGCTTGAGCGTGCCGATGGCACCGCTGGTGTTGATGTTGACACCGCCCGTCGCGCCCTGGAAATCGGCGGGAATGCCGGCCGCAGCGCAATTGTCGAAAATGCGCTGAGTGATCGTGCCCCGCTCGAGCCCGAGCGCGGTGTTGATGCACAGGTCGATGTCCTGCTGGTTCTGGAAGCCGGTCTGGTTTTCGATGAACAGTTCGAACAGCGCCGGCGCACGGAACGAGGTGCCCCAGCTGCCCCGGAAACGCAGCGCGTTGTTGACCTTCCAGTCCGCGCCGAGTTTCCAGGTTTCATCGCCGAAGCTGTCGTCGACCCCGTCGCGGCGCTCGGCGCTGACCCGAGTGATGCGCCCGGCCGCGTTAAGCGTCAGTCGCTTGATCAGCGGCACGTCGCGGATCACCGGGATTTCGAGCTCGCCGAAAATTTCCTTGGTCAGGGTCTTGCCCGCCGTGATGCCCGAAGAGGTCAGATTGTAAGCATTATTCGCCAGGCTGGCGTCGCCCGGCACGTCCTTGATCTGGTCGCGGCGGATGGCGACGCCGGCAGCGATGCCGACCGCGCCAGCAGGCAGGCTGAACAGGTCGCCCGACACTGTCGCTTCACCCGACAGCTGTTGGTAGAGCGTGTTGCCGTGATCGCGGTCGAACAGGAACGCGCGCTCCTCAGGGGTGAAGTCACCGCGTAGCACCCGCGGATCGGTGAAATCGATGTCCATGCACTGGCGTCCGGTCACCGGCGTCACCAGACCGGCGCAGGACCGAGTCCGGAAATCTTGCGTGAAGATGGAGTCAGCTAGCGTGATGTCCTGGAAATAATCGCCGTCCGAGCGGCTGTACTGCCCGTAGACATCCCAATTGAAGGTGTTGGCCAACGCTTTGAACGTGCCGCGACCGCCAACGACGCCGCGATAGTAATTGATGTCGGTGCCGCTTTCCGCATCCCGCCCGATCAGCGGACGAAGGAGGTAATTGCCTGAAAACTCGGTGTTGAACGGATCGCCCGCATCGCCCGGGCTACAGTTGAAATCGGACGGAGAGCAGAAGAAGCCCGGCAGGAACGAATTGCCCGTAAACTGGAAGCTGCTGAGCTGCTGGATACCGTCGGTGTGGGTTTTGCGATTGTTGTACAAAAGCTCCGTGAACAGCTCCACGCTGGGGCTCAGTTCAAACGACCCTTCGGCATAAAGAGTCATCCGCTTGACCTGCGGGAACACGTCGGAGCGCTGTTCCCGACCGGAATACTGGTTGAGGACGCCGGTCGACGGTCCGTCGAAGTTACATCCAAAGAAATTGGACGGCGCGCTCACATCGGGCAGCGAGTTGATCGGGACGCAGCCCGCCTGGGCAAGCTCGTTCCCGATCGCATATTGGCTGACGAACAGTTGCTGGCCGTTCGGACCGACCAGCACATTTTGTCCATCGTTCCGGAAAAATCCGGTGAAGTCGTTGTTGGTCAGGATCGCGTTTTCGAGAACGCCGTTGCACGCCGGTCTGCCGGTGCGCGAGTCGACAATGTCTGCCCGCCGCCCGTCGGTAAAGGTTAGAAACTCCTCATTGCAGTCGAGGAATTTGCGGTCATTCCGCCTGAGGTCGTTCTGACGATAATAGTCGGCAGTGACGATGATATGCCCGCGCTCGAACTCCTTCCCCCAAGTCGCGCTGACGTTGTAAGTTTCGGCAGCGCCATGCTCGGGAACGGAAGTGAAGCCGCGCAGCTCGATGCCGTCGGTCGACCGTTTGGTCAGGACGTTGACGACGCCGGCGACAGCGTCCGAACCGTAGATCGACGAGGCGCCGGTCTTGAGGATCTCGATCGAGCTGACGATCGACGATGGAATGGTGTTGAGATCGACCGACGCCACCGCGCCGCGCACGCCGGCCGGGCCGAGCCGGCGGCCGTTGAGCAGGATCAGGGTCCGCTCGGCGCCGAGGCCGCGGAGCGAGACGGTTTGCGCACCCTCGCCGCCGTTGGTCACGAAATTGCCCGAGATCGCACCGGTAATCTGGGTCGAACCGGCCGCAATCGGAGTCGAGTTGATCAGGTCGACGGTCTGGTTCTTGCCTTCGCGCGCGCCAAGCTCGGGGTTGATCACCTGGATCGGGTCGGGGCTGGTGAATTCGGTGCGGCGCAAACGCGAACCGGTAACGACGATCGTCCCGCCTTCGGTCTCTTGAGCAGCCTGAGCAGCCGGCGGCAGGGTGGCGAGATCGCCTTCCTGGTTCGGGCTGCCCTCATCCGCCGCTTTGCCCTGGATGCACAGGTCACGCTCCTGCTGGGTGGCAAGCGCGTCGCACTGCTTTTCCTCGGACGCAGTGACCGGGAGCTGGGACGCCTGGGCCGAGGCAACTGCCGGCATGGCGAGAAAGCTCGCCGCGATCGCCAGTGCGGAAGCAGTCGCCGGAAGGCGAGCTGCGAGTGTCAAAGTTGCCATGGGATCCCCCGATTAAGCCGTTGCCAATGACTTAACCGGCTTTGATTGAAAGGAAACCAAGACCACGATGGCAGAGGGCAATTGACTAACCGCTGTTACATTCATGCAACATTCAGATGAGCGACCGTCGCCCCGCCGACTAATCAGTAGCGGTAATGCTCCGGCTTGAACGGACCTTCGGGCGAAACGCCGATATACGCCGCCTGCTTGTCGCTGAGCGTGGTCAGCTTGACCCCGAGCTTGCCGAGGTGGAGCGCGGCGACCTTCTCGTCGAGGTGCTTGGGCAGCACATAGACGTCGTTCTTGTACTTCTCCGCGCCCGACCACAGCTCGAGCTGCGCCAGCACCTGGTTGGAAAAGCTCGACGACATGACGAAGCTTGGGTGACCGGTAGCATTGCCGAGGTTGACCAGGCGGCCCTTCGACAGGACGATGATCTTCTTGCCGTCCGGGAACTCGACCTCGTCGACCTGCGGCTTGATCTCGGTCCACTTGAAGTTGCCTAAAGCGGTGATCTGAATCTCGCTGTCAAAGTGGCCGATGTTGCACACGATCGCCATGTTCTTCATCGCCCGCATGTGGTCGACCGTGATCACGTCCATGTTGCCGGTGGCGGTGACGAAGATGTCGGCGCGGGTCACCGCTTCCTCCATCGTAACCACCTCGAAGCCCTCCATCGCCGCCTGCAGCGCGCAGATCGGGTCGACTTCGGTCACCAGCACGCGCGCGCCGCCGTTGCGCAGCGACGCCGCCGAGCCCTTGCCGACATCGCCGAAGCCGGCGACGGTCGCGACCTTGCCGGCCAGCATCACGTCGGTCGCGCGGCGGATCGCGTCGACCAGGCTTTCCTTGCAGCCATAGAGGTTGTCGAACTTCGACTTGGTCACGCTGTCGTTGACGTTGATCGCCGGGAACGGCAGCTTGCCCTGCTTCGACAGCTCGTAGAGGCGGTGGACGCCGGTGGTGGTCTCTTCCGACACGCCTTTGATATTGGCGACGGTCTTGGTCAGATAGCCCGGACGCTCCTTGAGGAAGCGCTGCAGCGTCTTGGCGAAGATTTCCTCTTCCTCGTTAGTGGGCTCGAACAAAGTCTCACCGGCCTCGACCCGCGCGCCCCACAGAGCGAACATGGTGGCGTCGCCACCGTCGTCGAGGATCAAATTGCAGGTGGTGTCCTGGCCCCAGTCGAAGATCCGGGCGGCATAATCCCAATATTCTTCCAGCGTCTCGCCCTTGATGGCGAACACCGGAACGCCGGTGACCGCGATCGCTGCGGCGGCATGGTCCTGGGTCGAGAAGATGTTGCACGATGCCCACCGCACTTCGGCGCCCAGAGCGGTCAGGGTCTCGATCAGCACTGCGGTCTGGATCGTCATGTGGAGCGAGCCGGTGATGCGCGCGCCCTTCAATGGCTGCGACGCGCCATATTCGGCGCGGAGCGACATCAGGCCGGGCATTTCGGTTTCGGCGATTTCGATTTCCTTGCGGCCGAACGCCGCCAGGTCGATGTCCTTGACGATGTAATCGGTCGAACGGGTTTCAGCCATGGTCGCCACGAGATGCTCCGGAGTTAAAAGAAGTGGATGCGTATGGCCAAACCAGCCACCCGCCGCTCCGCCGCCCCTAGCCAAAGCGCGCCGCCAAAGCAAATATAAAGAATTCTTTATATGTTGATTCCGGACTTGCCCGGGGGCGCTTCAGGCGGCGCCTGTCTCGCTCGACAGCAGTCGCGGGTCGACCCCCTGCGACTTGAACGCCGCCGCCCAGCGCTCGTCGGTCGGCGTGTCGAACAGCAACGACGGGCTGGCCTCGGCGGCGAACCAGCCGTGGCGGGTCATCTCCTCGTCGAGCTGATCTTCGCCCCAGCCGGCGTAACCGAGCGAGGCGATCCAGCGCTGCGGCCCGCGGCCCTCGGCGATCGCCTTCAAGACGTCGATCGTCCCAGTCATCGCGCACAGCTCGCCGTTAAGCCCGGCGACGTGGAGCGTGTCCTGCCCGCCCCAGTCGGTCGAATGGAGGATGAAGCCCCTGCCCGGTTCGACCGGCCCGCCGTGGTGGACCGCGGAATCGGGTGCTTCGCCGGGGTCGATGTCGAGCTGCTTGAGGAGTTCGCGAAAGCGCAGGCCGGAGCGTTTGTGGCCGATGCCGATACCAACCGCGCCATTCTCGTCATGCACGCAAACCACAATCACCGCCCGTTCGAAGCGCGGGTCGGCCATGCCGGGCATTGCCAGCAGCAGTTTGCCGGACAGGAATTGCGGATCGCCCATCACTCGTCAAACATGACGGCGCGGCCAAGTTGGGGCAAGCCTTGAGGACGGAGGTCGGCGACCCTATCTGCCGCTTCACCCCACCAGGAGAATTTCCAATGACCATTTCAGTCGGCGACCGACTTCCCGACGTGCCCTTGGCGATCGCAACGCCCGACGGCCCGCAGCCGACCACCAGCGCCAAGTATTTCGCCGGCAAGAGGGTGGCGCTGTTCGCCGTGCCGGGTGCGTTCACGCCGACCTGCTCGGCGCGCCACCTGCCGTCCTACGTCGACAAAGCCGGCGAGCTCAAAGCCAAGGGGATCGACGAGATCGCCGGCATTTCGGTCAACGATGCGTTCGTCATGTCGGCCTGGAACAAGAGCGACGGCTCTAACGACATCACCATGCTGGCCGACGGCAATGGCGAGTTCGCTGAAGCGATCGGGCTGACCATGGACGGCAGCAAGTTCGGCATGGGGAAGCGCAGCCAGCGCTATTCGATGGTCGTCAACGACGGCGTGGTCGAACAATTGAACGTCGAAGCGCCTGGGGAATATCATGCCTCAAGCGCCGAATACCTGCTCGAACGGGTGTAAGGGATCGGGGGGTAACCCGCTAAATTGGCGCCCCCCCCCGCCAGAACCGTCGCGCCGCTGGCTCGTACTGCCCGATGTGCGAAACGCGCTTGGCTTTCAAGCGTTTACCCGTCGAGACAAAACCCCCCAGCAGAGGAGCAGCCAATGGCTAAAACTACCCAGAGCAATCGCGCCGGAACCCGCGGAGCAAGCCGCACGACCCGGTCCAACAACCACAATCCCGAAGGCCGCAACCAGTATAACAACGGCTTCATGAGCGCCGCTCGCGAGCGCCCGATGGCCGCCGCCGCAACCGCCGCCGGCGTGGTTGCAGCAGGCGTCTTCCTCTGGTCGAAGCGCGCCCAGATCAGCGAGCAATTGAATACCATCAGCGACCAGATCGGCGAGTGGAGCGAGGATATGATCTCAAAGCGCCAGTTCGAGACGGTCGGCGGCGACCAGACTTTCGATGGATCGAACGGCGAGTTCATCGCCAGCTCGAAGTCGGGCGGCAACGGTTCGTCCGCGCGCAGCGCCCGTCGCGCCACGGGAAGCACGGCTGCGGCCGACACCAGCGGGACCATTCGTTCGTAAACCGAAGCTTGATCCCAGACAAAGAAAGGGGCGCCTCGCGGGGCGCCCCTTTTTTGTTGCTCAGCGGCTTCGGCCGATCACCAGCCGATCACCAGCCGCATTGCTTGCCGCGGTTCTGCTCTTCAAGCCAGGCCTGCAGCGGTGCAAAATATTCGAGCATCGGCTTGCCCGAAATCTCGCGCCCGCCGGTGAACGCTTCGAGCGCATCGGGCCACGGCCTGGATGCGCCCATCGCCAGCATCTGATTGAGCCGGGTCCCGACTTCCTTGTTGCCGTAGAAGCTGCAGCGGTGAAGCGGGCCTTTCCAGCCCGACATGTCGCATGCCGCCTTGTAGAATTGGAACTGCAGGATCCGCGCCAGGAAATAGCGCGCGTAGGGTGTGTTGCCGGGGATGTGGAACTTGGCGCCCGGATCGAAATCGGTCTCGCTCCGCGCGACCGGCGGAGTGACCCCCTGATACTGCTGCTTCAAGTCGACCCACGCCTGGTTGTAGCCGGCCGGCGGGGTCGAGCCGTCGAACACCCCCCAGCGCCATTTGTCGACCAGCAGGCCGAACGGCAGGAACGCCACCTTGTCCATCGCCTGGCGCAGCAGCAGGCCGGTGTCCTTGCTCGCGTCGGGCACCTGGCTGCGGTCGAGCAGGCCGATCTGGACCAGATATTCGGGCGTCACCGACAGCGCGATGAAATCGCCGATCGCTTCGTGAAAGCCGTCGTTGGCGCCGTTGAGATAAAGGAACGGCTCCTGGTTGTAGGCCCGTTGGTAGAAATTGTGGCCCATCTCGTGATGGATGGTGACGAAGTCGTCGGCGTTGACCTTGGTGCACATCTTGATCCGCAGATCGTCCTTGTTGTCGATGTCCCAGGCGGACGCGTGGCAGATCACTTCACGGTCGCGCGGACGAGTGATCTGCGAGCGCGTCCAGAAGCTTGCCGGCAGCGGCGCGAAGCCGAGCGAGGTGTAGAAACGCTCGCCGGTCTTGAACATCTGCTCGGGCGTGTACTTCTTCTTCACCAGCAGGTCGGTCAGGTCATAGCCGATGTCGCCCGCCCCCTTGGGCGCGACCACGTCGTAGATATTGCCCCATTCCTGCGCCCACATGTTGCCCAGCAGGTCGGCGCGGATTGGTCCGCTCGCCGGCTGCACCGCATTGCCGTATTTCTGGTTGAGCTTGGTCCGGGTGTAGCAATGGAGCTGGTTGTAGAGCGGCTTCACCTCGCTCCACAGCCGCTCGTACATCGCCGAGAATTCCTCGGGGCTCATGTCATATTGCGAGCGCCACATTGCGCCGGTGTCGGCGTAGCCCAATTCCTTGGCGCCCTGGTTGGCGATGTCGACCATGCGGATGTAATCGGGCCGCATCGGGCGGCCGACATTCTCGTGCCAGCTCTGCCAGATTTCCTTGAGCTCGGCCGGCTTGCGCAGCGTGCCCATCAGCTCCTCGGCATCGTCGCCGGTAATTACCTTGCCGTCATGGGTCGCGCGGCCCTTGCCGTAGGTCGACTGGAGCCTGGTCGCGATGGTGTTGAGCTCGGCCGCCGCGCCGGGCGTCGACGGCGCCGCCAGAACCAAAGCGCCGCGCAGGATGTTGAGCTTGCGCGTGGTGTCGTAGTCGAGCCCGGGGACCTTGAGATATTGCGCCGCCTGCTTGGCGTAGAGCACGCCTTTTTCGGTGCCGATGGTTCCGAAATAGGCGTTCACGGCGTCGGTATCGTCATTGATGTAGGTGTTGTTGGCCCACGCCGCGTGCTGCGAAATGACGTTGAGGTCGAACAGATCCTTCT
>JBDSGH010000049.1:0-12022 GCA_039919095.1 Sphingomicrobium sp.
CACGCCGCCGGCGTGGACCGTCGCGCCGAGAATCCGCGCATCGGCGTTGATTTTCAGCGAACCGTCCTCGCCGTCGCCGCTGGCGAGCAGCAGGAAGCGGCCGTCGCGCGCGTCCTTTGGAAACGGTTTTGCGCCCCACCCCGGATGGCTCCCCGGGCGATCGGTTTCGATCCAGATCTGGAACAGAGTGGTATCCTCGTCCTCGAGGTTGAATTCGGCGTGGGTGACGCCGGTCCCGGCGCTCATCACCTGGACGTCGCCGGCGCCGGTGCGGCCCTTGTTGCCGAGCGAATCCTGGTGGGTAATCGCGCCGCTGCGGACGTAGGTAACGATTTCCATGTCGCGATGGGGGTGCGGCGGGAAACCCGACTTGGCGGCGATCTTGTCGTCGTTCCAAACGCGAATCTTGCCCCAGCCCATCCGGGCCGGGTCGTGATAATCGGCGAACGAAAAGTGATGGCGGGCGTCGAGCCAGCCGTGGTCGGCGTGGCCGAGCGAAGCGAAGGGGCGGATGTCGATCATGAGCACGAGATGGCGAGTCGCGTCGCTGCTTCAAGTATCACGTAGGTAACCGGCCCAGAATCACTCCGGTGGGCTTCCCAAGTGCTTGATACTAGGCGTAGCGTCGGCGGCCCGACGGTTGGCGCTGTTTGCCAACTCTGGTAAATCGCGGGAGCAACAGCGGGGGCGGCCAATGCCGAGGCTTGCCGCAATACCGAGGTCGGACAAAGTCCGCAGAGAGGCGGAACCGCGCGCCGACACGGTCCGCCCGCTCAAATATTACGCCTTCCTGAGCTACAGCCACGCCGACGCGGCGCTCGCCGACTGGCTTCACGACTCGCTTGAGCGGTTTCGAACGCCATCCTCGCTGGCCGGCCGGTTGACCGCCAACGGCGTCATGCCGCGCCGCCTGACGCCGATTTTCCGCGACCGGCACGAACTTCCAGCGTCGGACAATCTGGCCGGCGGAATCCGCGATGCACTCGACAGTTCGCGCTTCCTGATCGTGTTGTGCTCGCCGGCCGCCGCCGCCTCGCGCTGGGTCAATGCCGAGATCGACATGTTCAAGCGCCACCGGCCCGACGGCTGCGTGCTGGCCGCGATCATCGCCGGCGAACCGTTCGCCAGCGAAGTGCCCGGCCGCGAAGCCGAGGAATGCCTGCCGGCCGCGCTGCGCCAGCGCTACGACCGTCGCGGACGGCCGACCCCGCGCCGCTCCGAACCGCTCGCCGCCGACCTGCGCGACGCCCATGACGGCAAGCGGCTCGGCCTGCTCAAGATCATCGCCGGAATGCTCGGGGTCGGGCTCGACGAACTGGTCCAGCGCGAGACCCTGCGGCGCCAGCGCCGGCTGGCGATCGTCGCCGCCGCGTCGCTCGCCGGAATGGTCGTCACCAGTACGCTGGCGGTGGTCGCGATCGAAGCCCGCGACTCCGCCCGCGACCAGCGCCGCGAAGCCGAAGGACTGGTCGGGTTCATGCTCGGCGACTTGCGCTCGAAACTCGAGCCGCTCGGCCGGCTCGACGCACTCGACGCGGTCGGCAGCCGGGCGCTGGCTTACTTCCAGGCCCAGGACAAAAGCAGCCTGTCGGACGAGGCGCTCGCCCAGCGCTCGCGCGCGCTGACCCTGATGGGCGAGATCGCCAACAGCCGCGGCGACCTCGACGGCGCGCTCGGACGCTACAATGAGGCGTTCGTCAGCACCCAGGAATTGCTGCGGCGATCGCCCGACGATCCGGTGCGGCTGTTTGACCATGCGCAGAACGTGTTCTGGGTCGGCCAGATCGCGTGGCAGCGCGGCCAGACCCCCCGCGCCGAGCGCGCGATCCGCGAATATCGGCGGCTGGCCGAGCGGATGATCGCGCTCGATCCGACCAACGAGAAATACCAGCTCGAGCTCAAATATGCCAACACCAGCCTCGGTGCGATCCTGATCGACCTGCGCCGCTACGCCGATGCGGCGGCGATCTTCCGCGAATCGCTGAGCGGCGCCGAAAAGCTGACCGCCGCCGCTCCGGCCAACGCCGACTATCAAAAAGGCCGGCTCGAGACCCTGGCATGGTTGTCCGAAGCGCTCGAGAAGAATGGCGAGCTCGAGGACGCACTGGCGCAGCGCGAGCGGCAGATCTCGATCCTCGATACGCTGCTTGGCGGGCCCCACAGCGACGTCGAATATCGCCGCCAGGCGGCAGTCGCGCATCGCGCCGCTGGGCGCCTTTACGCGATGCGCGGCGAGGTCGAACAGGCGCTCGAGCAGCTCAACCAGTCGATTACGCTGGGCGAGGGGTTGATGCGGGCCGAGCCGGACAATGCCGGGTGGGCGGGAATCGTGGCGGGCCCCTATCTTGAACTTGGCGAGATCGAGCTCGACGCCGGTCAGCAGGCCGCGGCCGGCACCGCCGCGCGCGCCGGCTGCGACATTGCCAACCGCTTGCTGGCGCGCGATTCAACCCAGTTCGAATGGCGGGTCACTCTGCGGAGCGCCTGTCTCAACCTGCGCTCCCGGCTTGCCCTCGCCCAAGGCGCCACCGCCGAAGCCCGCAGCCACGCCAACCAACTGGTCGAGATCGCGCGCAAGGAAGTCGGCCGCGGACCGACCCCGGACGGGCTCCAGGTGCTGGCCAGCGCCGAGCTGATGAGCGGCCTGGTGGCCGGCGCCGCGGGCGATTCAGGTGCGGCCCGTTCAGCCTATCTGGCGGCGCTCAGGACGTGGCCCAGGGAGGTCTCCGAGGCCCCGCTCCTGATGTCGCGCAAAGTGGTGCTGCTGGAAGGCCTTGGACGGCAGGCGGACGCGCTCAAGGTGGCGGGCCGACTGGACGTCATGGGCTATCGCCATCCAACCTATTTGCGTGATCTTCGAATGGTTCGACAAAACGGGAGGACGACATGACCAAGAAACCGATGACATTGTACGCGCAGGCCGACGAGGTTGACGGACAGCTCGAGTGGTCGATCGGCGAAACTCCGCCGACCAAGAAGGGTCAAAAGAAGACGATCACTTTTCCCAAAAATTCGGGCGAATATTCGGTGACCGTCCAACTGATCGACAAAACCCAGCGGGGGATCGTCTTCAACCCGGCATCGCCGCTCTATGTGCAAGAGGGCGGAACGTGTCCGCCAGCGGCCGGAATAAACACGCCTGAAATTCCGGCCAGCAGCGTCGTACCCACTCCGGCCTCACTGACCTTCACCAATCGGAACACCAAGGACTGCAGTTTGATTTACCAACTCAATTTCGTCGATTCCAAGAACCGGGACGTGGTTCCCGCGCTCGATCCGGAATTCAAGAACGGCGGTGGTGGCGGCAGGAAGCTGACCACCGCAGCCGCCGTCACCGTCGCCGCGATTGGAGTGCTTCTGATTTATCTGGTGCTGACCAGCATGGGCAAACTTGGCCGCTAGCGCGCCGGGCGCCCCCCTGCCGGTGAGCCAGGCCGAGTCACCGCCGCTGGTCCCGTTCGCTTTGTGCGTCGGGGTCACCGGCCACCGCCAGGACGCCTTGCCGGCCGATTGCGTGCCACGCTTGCCGGGCCTGCTGCGCGACGCGCTCGAGCTTTTGACGCGCAGCGCCGCAGCCGTCCGGGCGAGCGCTGACGACTGCTTCGCAGCGGCCGCGACGCGCCTGGTGTTCGTGTCGCCGCTGGCCGACGGCGCCGATCAGGTCGCAGCCGAAATTGCGCTCGAGCTGGGCATGTCGTTGCAGTCCGTGTTGCCGTTCGCCCGCTCCGAGTACCGCGGCCAATTGGGCAGCGAGGCGTCGGCCGCGCGGTTCGACGCGCTCCTCGCCAAGTCGGGTACAGTGCTTGAATTGCCCGGCGTGCTGGCCCGGGCGCCCGACGCCTATGTCATGGCCGGGCGAGCGACGGTCGCCCATTGCGACGTGCTGATCGCGGTGTGGGACGGGCTCGCCGCGCGCGGCCGCGGTGGCACCGGCGAGATCGTCGAGCTGGCGATCACGCACGGCACGCCGGTGGTTCATATTCCGGTCGATGGCTCGCCCGCGCGGCTGTTGTGGAGCGCGTTCGACCCGGTCGTGCTGACCGAGCGGCCGGACGCGATGGCCCAGCGGCCGTTCGACCCCGCCCACGTCGAACTGATGCTATCCGCCTTGCTGCTCCCGCCGACCGATCCGCAGGAGCGCAAGTTCCTCAAACGCTTCATCAGCGAGCGCGTTCGGCGGCTCCAGGCGCGGATCGAATATCCGCTGCTGCTGGCGGCCGCCGGTGTGGCGCGGTTCAAGCCGAGCGAGCTGACCGAAGCCCGCTGCACCGCGAGAACCGCCGAGGAATGGCTGCAATATCGCTCGTCGTGGATCGACAGCCATGCCGACAAGCCGTCGCTCGACCTGCTCGAGAACGCCTACAGCTGGAGCGACCGGCTGGCCGGCCATTTCGCCCAGACCTATCGCAGCGGCCACGTCTTCAATTTCGTCCTCGGCGGCCTCGCGGTGTGCATGGGGCTGAGCTCGTTCATGGTCCCCAAGTCCAACCTGACGCTGGTCATCATCGAGTTCATCATCACGCTCGGCATCATCCTCAACACCAAGGTCGGGGTGCGCAACGAATGGCACCGCCGCTGGCTCGATTACCGCCAGTTGGCCGAGCGCCTACGCCCGATGCGCAGCCTCAAGCTGCTCGCGCTCGCCGCGCCCGATCCGCCGGGCAGCCGCACCAACCCGATTTCGAGGCGCTGGATCGACTGGTATTCAGCCGGCGTGTGGCGCGCGATGGGCTGCCCCGGCGGCACTATCGACGAAGCCCGCGCGGTCGAATTGGCACGGGCGGTCGGGGCCAATGAGATCGCCCCGCAGGTGGCTTATCACGACAAGAGCTCGCGCCAGATCGACGCGCTCGACCGCCGGCTGGAACGGGTCGCAAGCACGTTGTTCATGGCGACGCTGGTGGTGTGCGTGGTGGTCACTGCCGGGCAGTTGATCGCGCCGAGCTGGATCGCGCCCTTCAATAATTGGTTCACTTTGATCTCGGCCGGCTTCCCGGCGCTCGGCACGGCGGTGTTCGGAATCCGCTTCCAGGGCGATTTCGGGGGCAGCGCGGTGCGCTCCCAGGCGACCGCCAACACGCTGCGCCAAATCGATCTCGAAATGGAGCGCGGAGTCGACCTGCCGCGCGCTTCAGACCTCGCCGAACAGGGCGCTCGGACGATGCTCGAACACCTCGACGAATGGCGTCTGGTCAACCAGCAGCAGGACCTTGGCATGGCGTAGCGTCGGTCGGCGCGCGGGCCCGATAGGCGGCGGCGCTAGCGGCGGCTGGCGGGGAGCACGCCGAGCGCACCGGCGGCGCGTTTGATCAGGCGTTTGACCCGCCGCCGCAAATGCCGCCGGGCCGGCTTGTGCAGCGCAAGGCCGGATGCGTGGAATTCGAACACGAGGTAGCGCGCCGGCTGGTCGCTGGTGTTCTGCATGCCGTGCTTTTCACCCGCCGCGTAGAAAATCACGCCGCCCGGCCCGACCGTTTGGCCGAGCGTTTCGACCTCGCCCGAGAGCATGATGATGGCGACGTCATACGCGTCGACGTGGACAGCGTAGCCCGCGCCTGGGGCGAGGTAGGTGGTGTGGCTGTGGAGCCGGCCGAGCAGGCTGGTCGGCTGCTCGACCACGGTCCGGGTGACGAAGCCGGTCTCACCGTCGGCCTCGGGCGTGGCGTAGCGCAGCACCGAGGCGCCGAGCGGGTTCGGTCCCGCTTCGGCGGTCGCCACGTGCCATTTGAACATCATGTAGGTGACCGGCGCGGTGCCCGAGTTGCGGATCGTGTGGTGCTGGTAGGCGGGATAATAGGAAAACGCGCCGGGACTGACGTGCTCGACCCGCGCGCCTTCCTCCACCGGGCCGTCGGCGATCAGCAAATCGGCCTCGCCGTCGAGCACGATCAATAGCTCCTCGAACTTGTGCGAGTGCGGCAAGTGCGGCGAATGGCCCGGGCTGAGCACCGCCGCGTGGCAGGTGATCTCGTCGACGATGCGGGTCGAGCCCTTGAACAACGGGTGCGGGAGCCAGCCGCCTTCGGGATGCTCGGGCAGCGGAAGGTCGAGCGAGCGAATACAAGACGACAGCATGAGCATTCTCTTTTCATCGAAGCGGGCCGGCGGCGGCACCAGGCGATTGGCATCTTCCGTGGCCGCTCCCTGGACGACCAGGGTCGGCGGCAGCGGAGCGCTGTAGACATGGAACGGCCATTCCATGTGATTGACGTCATGCATCCGGACCGGGCTGTCGGCCGCGGCGAACTGCAACAGCAATGCCGAGCGCGTGCCGCCACCGGCGCGAATATTGTGCGAGCCGTGCCACAAGCGCCCGTCGAACAGCACCGCCTCGCCGTCTTCCAGCACCGGCTTGACCAGATGCGCGTCGGGGTTGTGCTCCTTGGCCCAGGCCAGCACCGTTTCGGTCGAGGCGTCGCCGCGGCGAAAACCCTTTTCGGCCTGGACCTGCTGGATCACCTTGTCCGACGAATGCGTGCCGGCGAGCAATTGCAAGCCCGACTGGACGCTGGTGTTTTCAAGCCCGATCCAGACCGAGACGTAGCGCCCGTTGGGGGTCGAGGTCTCGATATCGACGTGCCACGGATGGCCCTGCCCGGGGCGGCGGCGGACGACCGAACAGCCCCACAGTACGATGTCCTCGCCGAGGATTGGAGTGACCAGCTCAAGCACGCGCGGACTGGCGGCGAGTCGGTACAGCAGCCAGTCGGTCACCGCCCAGCCCTTGCCCCAGTCGGCCGGCGGCGGCCGGCGGCTGTCGGCGAGATGGTCCCTGACCGTCCGGCATTCGTCCGCGTTCAGGACCTTGACCGGTCCAAGGTAGCCGTCGCGGTCGAAAGCGGTCTGCGGCGAGTTCATCGAGCGGTTCCGATGTGTCAGGCTGGCGTGGCGATTTTTAACAGGTGAAAACAAGCGCGTAAACTGGGCTGAAAGCGACGTGCCGAAAACACACAGTTAATCTGGCTGGGGCACGCCGCTGGATTTTGCGGGCGGCCAAATCTCCGGGGGCGCGTTTGGTGATAACCCCGGCGCCCCGCCTACATCGGGATCGTCGAGCCGCAGGAGATCGAGTGATTGCAAGCGACAAGGTGTTCGACCTGCTGATCGTCGGGGGTGGAATCAACGGGGCCGGGATCGCGCGCGATGCCGCCGGACGCGGCCTCAAGGTGCTGCTGGTCGAGCAGGACGATCTCGCCGCCCATACGTCTTCGGCCAGCACCAAGCTGATCCACGGCGGCCTGCGCTACCTCGAGCAGGGCGAACTTCGGCTAGTGCGCGAATCGCTGATCGAGCGCGGCCGGCTGCTCGGCATCGCGCCGCACATCATCGCTCCGCTCGAGTTCGTCGCACTGCAATCCGGCGCGCCGCGGCCGCAATGGCTGGTTCGATTGGCGCTGCTAATCTACGACCGGCTCGGTGGTCGCGAGCGCCTGCCGCGTAGCCGCACCATCGCCCTTGCCGATCCACCGTTCGCCGCCGGCTTGCGCGATCCCGGTGGCAAGGCCTTCGCTTATTTCGACTGCCGAGTCGCCGACAGCCGGCTGGTGGTGCTCAACGCGCTCGACGCGGCCGAGCGCGGTGCCGAAGTGCGAACGCGGACACGCTTCGTCCGCGCCGAGCGCCGCGACGGCCAGTGGCTCGCCACATTGAGCGACCGCGCCGGGGAGGAGCGGGTCCGAGCCAAAGTGCTGATCAACGCCGCCGGCCCAAGGGTCGCGCAATTGTTCGAGCGGCTCGACGGCGTGCGCCCGGGCCGGGCGGTGCGGCTGGTAAAAGGGAGCCATTTGGTGCTGCCCCGCCTGTACCCCGGCGAGCACGCTTTCGTCATTCAGAACCCCGACCGGCGGGTGGTGTTCGCGATCCCGTTCGAGCGCGATTTCACTTTGGTTGGAACGACCGAGGCCGAGTGGCATGGCCCGCCTGCGAATCCGACCATCGACCAGCACGAGATCCGCTATCTGCTCGACACGGTCACCCGCACCTTCACCCGGCCGGTCGGCGCGAGCGACATCCGCTGGACTTATGCCGGCATCCGGCCGCTGATCGAGGACGGCTCCAAAAGCCTGTCACGGGTGACCCGCGACTATGTGCTCGACCTCGACCACGGCCCAAGCAACCCCAGGAGCAACCGCAGCAGCGGCGGCGCGCTGTTGAGCGTTTTCGGTGGCAAGCTCACCACCTACCGGCGGCTGGCGGAACGGGCGATGCAGCGCCTCGCGCCTTTATTCCCCGGCCTGCCCGGACCGTGGACCGGCGCCCGCGCGCTGCCCGGCGGCGATTTCAGCGGCACCCTGGCCGACTATGGCGCACGCCTGCTCGAACTTTTTCCCGACCTGCCCGCGCTGCTGCTCGAGCGGCTCGCCGCCAGCTACGGCAGCCGAACCGAGCTGATGCTCGGCGATGCGCGCATCATGGCCGACCTCGGCGAGATATTCGGGTCCGACCTGACCCAGCGCGAAGTCGATTATCTGGTCGCCAACGAATGGGCGCGGTCCGCCGAGGACATCTTGTTCCGCCGCTCGAAGCTCGGCCTTCACGTCGCCGACGGGACCGCGCAACGCCTCGACGCTTATGTCCGGTCGCGGCTGGCGGCGGGCGACGCCAGCTAAGCGGCGTTTCGCGACTCGCGCTTGAGCCGCTCCTTGAGCTCCGACAGCTCCCAATAATCGTTCTGGCTGAACGGCAGCAGGGCGTTGAGCGCGGCCATATTGCTTCGGCCCAGCTCACGCTTCAATTCGGCCAGGCGAATGAATGCCGCGCCGGCGTCGGTCTCGACCCGGTCCGCATCCGAAGACTGTTTTAGCAGCGTCTCCTCTGACGTCAGGACCAGCCGCGTCATCAACTCCCAATATTCGCGGACCAGCGCGCCGGTCTCGCCGCCGATGCGGGCGGTCAATGCAGCGATCCGGCGGCCGGCGGGATCGTCGGGAAAGCGGCCCGCGGTCAGCGTTTCGAGCATCGCCCGGTGCGCGTCGCGCTCGACCGTCAGCCAGCGCTGGGCCTCGCCGATGCCGAAGTGGGAGATGGCCATCAGCGCCAGCGGGGCGATGATCAGTGTGCCGAGCATCGCCAGCATCGGCTGGGCCGGAAACTGGTTGAAGATGGTGTGGATGGCGACCGCTGCAAGGAAGCCCGGGACGAACCACCATGGGCTGAAATCATACTCGTCGGCCGCCTCGCGGGTCTCGCGTTCGGCGAGCTCGTGGGCGATCGCCGCCATGATCGCCAGCGAAGTGCCATGCATCACCGCGGTGCCAAGCCCGCGCACCATCCACACCGCCAGCGGCAAATCCGGAAAGCGCATCAGATACAGGATATTCTCGACCACCGAGAAACCGGCCCCGACCGCGAACCCGGAGATGATCGCGTCGAGCTTGAAGCCGATCCGGTTGAAGCGGAACAGGCTGATGATCACGATCGCCTTCATCGCTTCCTCGATCCACGGCGCGACGAACCGGCTGTAATTGTTGAAGCCCATCGGCAAGGCGTCGAGGAATGCCCCGCTCAACGGATAGGAAGCCGCGGCCGCGATCCCGCCCATGACCAGCAGACCGAGGATTTCCCACAGGCTCATCAGTTTGAACACGTCGAGCCACATAAACAGTGCAGTCAGCAACAGTACCGGCAGCAGTGCGATCGACCAGTCGATGATTTCGGCAATCCCCATCGCTCGACGACTACATGATCTTGAGCGACGCGAGCAGCTCGGTTTTGCGATAATCGCCGTCCGCCCAGCCGCCCGCGGCGCCAATCGACAGGACCATCGGCAGCCGCAGCGCAACGTTGAAATTGAGGTCGAGCTGCGCGCCGAGGTTGGTGTAGTGATGCGATTCGCCATCCGGCGCCCGCGTCGCCATCGCCCCGGCGAATACCGCCGGGCGGATATAGCTTAGATAGAATGAGGGCGTGCCGATCTCGGCGAAGCGGACCGGTGGAAGATTGATCTCGCCGGTCAGGCGGGCGTAGCGGCGGGCGGCGATCTCGTCGATTGCGAAGCCCGGAAAGCTCTCGACCTCGCGGTACCGCTTCTCGGGGCGGTTATCGATGTAATTGTTGCGGAACGAGCCGAAGTAGAAGCTCGCCAGCGGTTGCAGCCGTTCGCCCCACGCCGCGCCGGCATGGGCGTAGACCCACGCCGACATGTTGGCGACCGGCAGCGGCACGCCGTAATCGAACCCGCCCGCGAGCTTGGGGTAAAAATTGCCGTCCGCGAAGTCGAGATAGGTCATCGTCCGCCAGGCCACCCCTTTCTCATGATCGACTCCGCCCAGCGACTTGCGCGTATTGGTGTATTTGGCGCCGGCCTCGAGCGAGAGAATGTTCTTGGGGCTCGCGATGTTCTGCGCGCCCGGCAGCTGCTCGAGCCCGAAGTAAGCCGTGGCCGACCCAAACAGGTCGAGCTGGCGCGGCGGATCGTAGATCACGGTCTTGGTATAGCCCGCGCTGAACACGTCGCCGCGGCGGCTCCGCTCGACCGGGCCGAGCAGGTCGTAGAAGTCGGCGCCATTGTGGCGGTAGCTCAGTTCCCAGCTCAGCGATTTATACTCGATTGCCGCATGCAGCCGGTCGCTGGTCCGCATCTTGCCGAACGGCGACACGCTCAACGTCGCGCTGACCTGGCTGAACTGCAGGGGGTCCTCGAAATGGAGGTAATATCCAGGTGACAGCTGCTTCTGATAGCCCTGGATCATGGGATAGGACGCCGCTAGCTTCATCCGCTCCAACGCGCGATATTTGCCGCGATCGGTGATCAATTGGTCGAGCGGGATCTTGGCCGGCGAGCCGACCCCCCATTGCTTGAGCTCGGGATGGGCATTGACCACCTTGGTCCCGAGGAATTCGATCGTTCCCAAATCCTCACGCACTTCCGGCTGGATGCGCACCGGCCGCAGCCCCTGCCCCGAATAGTCGTAGACGATCAGCGAGCCATCGGGCTGCGGCATCGGCCGGAAGAAGCCGGTCGAGGCGTTGCTCACCACCTCATATTTCTGGCTTGCGATGTCGAACCGGAAAACGTTCGACACCCCGGTGTAATAGGATGTGCCGACCAGCGACTTGCCGTCAGGCGCGAAGATGAAGCCTTCGGGCGTCGACGGCGGCAGGTCGAGCCGCGCGACCTGCTCGGTGCCGGCACCCGACTGAAGCGCGTCGAGGTTCCACACCCGGACTGACTGAGTGCCGTTGATCTCGCCGAACGAGGCCGAGATCAGCTTGCCGTCGGGCGAGATGTCGAGGTCGAACGGAGTCTCGCCATATTTGAAGGTGTGGATCTGGTTGAACCCGGCATAAGGCGTCGGCACCCGGACGATGGTGGCGAAGCCGTTTTGATGGCGAATGCCCCAGATCGACTTGTCGGCCGGGTTGACGACCATGTCCCCGATCCGCGCGTCGCGCAGCAGCATGCGTTTCTTGCCGGTGTCGACATTGACCGCGATGAGGTCGCGAAACGCATAATTGTCTTCGGTGTAATAGACCGTCCGGGCGGGCTCGTCGAAGGCGAGGCTGGTCACCTTGTAGAGCATCATGCCCTTCACTTCCTGGAGCTTACGCAACCGGCCGGTAGCGAGGTCGAGCGTGCCGACGAAACCGATTGTGCCGGGATAGCGGAAAGCGGCGACCAGTCGGTTGGTCTTGGTGTCGACATAGCCGCGCGACATCGAGCCGAGACCGCGCGGGCTAAGCGGCACGGTCTGGGTCAGCGGATATTGCGCCAGCCTGGCCAGATTGGCCTTCTGGAACTGGTGCTCGAAGGCGATCCAGTCGTTCCACACCTCGTCCAGTTTGCGGCCGAAAACGTGCTTGAACTGCGCCGGGTAAAAGGCCTTGCTGCCTTCGCCGCGACGAAGCCAGTCGACCGTCCGCTCAGGCCCGTAGGTCAGCGCCAGATAGGAAAAAAAGCGGGTCCCGTAGAGGTAGTCGTTGACGCCGACCTGGAAGTCGATCGCGGTGCCTTCGGATTCGAGCCCGAGCGGCGAATAGAATTTGTCGCCGTCGCGCACCTTGGCGCGGAACACCATGTCGT
>JBDSGH010000050.1:0-7343 GCA_039919095.1 Sphingomicrobium sp.
GGTCCTCGCCGGGCTGTTCCTGACCATCCAGATCATCACCGGGATCGTGCTTGCGATGCATTATTACGCATCGGCCGACGGCGCCTTCAATTCGGTCGAGCACATCATGCGCGACGTCAACGCCGGCTGGCTGCTGCGCTATGCCCATATGAACGGCGCCAGTTTCTTCTTCATCGTCACCTATATCCATATTTTCCGCGGGCTGTTCTTCGGCAGCTACAAGGCGCCGCGCGAGCTGGTGTGGATGCTCGGCCTGGTGATTTACCTGCTGATGATGGCGACCGCGTTCATGGGCTACGTGCTGCCGTGGGGCCAGATGAGCTATTGGGGGGCGCAGGTCATCACCGGCTTCTTCTCCGCCTTTCCGTTGGTCGGCGAGCCGATCCGCATCTGGCTGTTGGGCGGATACGCGCCCGACCAGGCGGCGCTGACCCGCTTCTTCTCGCTCCATTATCTATTGCCGTTCGTGATCGCCGCGGTGGTCATCCTCCACATTTGGGCGCTGCACATTCCGGGCTCGGGCAATCCGACCGGCGTCGACGTCAAGGATGAGCAAGACACGCTGCCGTTCCACCCGTTCTACACCGCCAAGGACGGTTTCGGCGCCGGCGTGTTTCTGCTGCTGTTCGCGCTGACGCTCTATTTCGCGCCCAATTACATGGGGCATCCGGACAATTACATTCCGGCCAACCCGCTGGCGACGCCGGCCCATATCGTGCCCGAATGGTATTTCTGGCCGTTCTACGCGATCCTGCGCGCATTCACGGTCGACTTCATCCTGCCCGCCAAGCTGTGGGGCGTGCTGGCCATGTTCAGCTCGATCCTGCTCTTGTTCTTCCTGCCGTGGCTCGACCGCTCGCCGGTCCGCTCGGGGCACTATCGGCCGATCTTCAAGCGCTTCTTCCTGCTGCTGGTGATCGACGTATTCGTCCTCGGCTGGTGCGGCGGAGCGCCGGCGACGCCGTTCTACGTTGGCCTGTCTCAGCTCGCCGCGGCTTATTATTTCGCGCACTTCCTGATCATCCTGCCGCTGATCTCGAAATTCGAGCGGCCGTTGCCGCTGCCCAATTCGATCACCGAATCGGTGCTTCACGGCGAACGGCAGGAATCGGCGCCGATCGGGACCGCGCCGCGCGCGTCCGCGGCAGCCGAGTAAAGGAACAGGGCAGAACATGGTCCGCATCATCGGTTTTGTGGTTGGCCTGGCATTCGCCGGGGTCCTGTTGATCTCGCTGTTCAGCGGGCTTTCGAGCTATTTCAGCAATCCGCCGGCGCCCTTGGCCGAGGAGGGTTTCCACAAGCATCCCAGGCCGCTCGCGCTGGCCAGCGACGGTCCGTTCGGCAAGTTCGACCGGCGCCAGCTGCAGCGCGGGTTCCAAGTCTACAAGGAAGTCTGCTCGGCGTGCCACAGCATGAAGCTGGTGGCGTTCCGCGACCTTCATGACCTTGGCTATAACGAGGCGGAAGTGAAGGCGATTGCCAATCAGTGGGCGACCGAGGTTCCGTCGATCAATCCCGACACTGGCGAGGAAGCGACCCGCAAGGCGGTCCCGTCCGACCATTTCCCGAGCCCGTACGCCAACGAGACCGCGGCCCGGGCGGCCAACAACAATGCGCTGCCGCCCGACCTGTCGCTGATTACCAAGGCGCGCGAAGGCGGCGCGGCCTATGTCCATTCGCTGCTGACAGGCTATCAGCCGCAGCCGGCCAAATTGTTGAAGGAGTTCCCGACCGCCAAGACTCCGGAGGGCCTCCACTACAATCCCTATTTCGCCAATTTGAACCTGGCGATGCCGCCGCCGCTGACCAGTGACGGCCAGATCACGTATGCCGACGGGACCAAGCCGACCGTCGACCAGGTTGCCACGGACGTCGCGGCATTCCTTGTCTGGACGGCCGAACCCAAGCTTGAGAACCGCTACCGGGCGGGGATCGCGGTGGTCATCTTCCTGCTGTTCGGAACGGTCCTCGCCTATCTCGCTTACAAGCAGATCTGGGCCGAGGCGAAGCGCGCGGTGCGGCCAATCGGGGTGCTCGACCCGGCCAACCAGGCGAAGACCCGCCGGGCCAAGGGCAAGGAAGGAATCGCCGGCTAAGTCCGGCGCTAGAGGAACCCGCGCTCGGCCTTGGTCGTTTAGGCATTCCCACCGGTCTGTTTGGGAAGGCTCCTGTAATGCGTATTTCTCTCGCCGCCGCGGCTGTTGCAGCCGCTCTTTCGCTCAGCGCTTGTGCCTATAACGGCTATGATGGCTATTCCGGCGTTTCGGTCGGCTACAGCAATTATGGCGGCTACGGCAATTATGGCGGCTACGGCTCGGGCTATTACAATCCCTATGGCTATTCGCCTTACGGCTACAGCTCGGCCGGTTATGGCTACGGCTATGGCGGCGGCTATCCGGGCTACGGCTATGGCGGCGGCTACGGTTCGCCGTTCGGCTGGTACAACGGCTATTATTACCCCGGCACCGGCTATTACGTGTACGACCAGTACCGCCGGCCGCGCATGTGGAACGACCGCGAGCGCCAATATTGGGGTCACTCGAGGCCGCGCACGACGGGCGCGACGACCACCGCCAACGCCGTCCCGCCGGCCAATTGGTCGGGGTTCAATCGGCCGCGCCAGGCCAATGCGCAGACTGCGCGGGCCGATCGCCGGTCCCAGCGCGCTACGGCGCGTTCGACCGCCGATCGGCGGGGCGAGCGGTCGGATCAGAACCGCCGCGCCCGCCACCAATAATCGACGCCGCGCCCCCTAGCCGGGATCGGCTGGGGGGCGGCGCTGGATCATCACGATCGACGTGAAGCGCATCACGTCGACCCCGTCCTGGTTGGTAACCACGGTTTCGGTCCGGATCGTGCCGATGCTCGGCTTGGAGCGCGACGGGGTGGTGTCGACCACCGTCCCGCGAACCGTCAGCCGGTCGCCGGGATGGACCGGCTTCAACCAGCGCAACTCGTCGACTCCGGGCGAACCGAGCCCAGCCTGCTCGTGCGCGTTCAGATAAGCGACGATCACCGCCATGGTCATTGCCGCGGTGTGCCAGCCGCTCGCCGCAAGCCGGCCAAAATGCGTTTTTGCGGCGGCTTCGTCCGACAGATGGAATGGCTGCGGGTCGTATTTGCGGGCGAAATAGAGGATTTCCTCGCGGGTCACGTCATAATCGCCGAATGTGGTCTGCTCGCCGACCGCAATGTCTTCGAAATATTTCATCCGACCCAAGTAGCGAACCGGCCCCCTTGGCGCGAGCCTGAATGAGCGGCTAGTGCTGCGCCCGTGGCGACGCAATTTCCCGGTTCCGAGCGCTGGCCTGCGCGGTTGATGGAAGGCGCGCTGGCGCTGTACGAAAACCGCCTCGACGTCGCCGAGCGCAGTCTCAAGGCGCATCTCAAGGAAGACCCGTTCGACGTCGCCGCGATCCGCATGCTGGCCGAGCTGGCCGGCCGCATCGGGCGCATGAAGGATGCCGAAAGCCTGCTTCGGCGGGCGGTCGAGCTGGCCCCGGACTTTACCGCGGCGCGCGCCAATCTGGCGCTGGTGCTGGGGCGGACCGGCCGCCCGGCCGAAGCGCTCGAGCTGCTCGAGGGAGTGTTCCAGGCCGAACCCGAAGCGATCGGCCACCTCAACCTCAAGGCGGCGACGCTCGGCCGGCTCGGCGACTTCCACCAGGCGATCGAGCTGTACGAAGCGGTGCTGGCCAAGGCGCCAAAGCAGCCGCGGGTGTGGTTGAGCTACGGCCACATGCTCAAGACCATCGGCCGCCAGACCGAGGGCATTGCCGCTTACCGCGAGGCGATTGCGCTCAAGCCCGAGCTGGGCGAGGCGTGGTGGAGCCTGGCCAATCTCAAGACCGTGCGGTTCGACGAGGCCGACATCGCGGCGATGGAAGCGGCGCTGGCCGGCACCGGCCTGACCGACGAGGACCGCTTCCATCTCGACTTCGCGCTAGGCAAGGCGATGCACGACGCCAGCCGCAGCGACCAGGCGTTCGGCCATTATGCCGCGGGCAATGCGCTGCGCCTCAAGCATCATCCGTTCGTCGCCAACCGCATTACCCGGACCGTCGACCGCAGCATCGCGACGTTTACCGCCGAAATCCTGGCAATGGCCGGCGGGTGCGACGCCCCCGACCCGATCTTCGTCGTCGGAATGCCGCGCGCCGGATCGACCCTGGTCGAGCAGATTCTCGCCTCGCATCCCCTGATCGAAGGGACGTCCGAGCTGCCCGACCTCCCGGCCATCGCCCGCCAGCGCAGGGGCTATCCCGAGAGCGCGGTGGCGATGAGCGCCGACGAGCGGCGCGCGGGCGGGGAGGATTATCTCAAGCGGGCGTCGGTCCAGCGCCGCACCGACCGGCCGCTGTTCGTCGACAAGCTGCCCAACAACTGGCTCTACGTGCCGCTGATCCACTGGCTGCTGCCCAATGCCAAGATCATCGACGCCCGCCGCCATCCGCTCGGCTGCTGCTTTTCCAACTTCCGCCAGCATTTCGCGCGCGGCCAGGACTTCGCCTACGACCTCGCCGACGTCGGCCACTATTACGCCGATTATGTGCGGCTGATGGCGCATGTCGACGCGGTCCTGCCGGGACGGGTCCACCGCGTGATCTACGAGCGGATGGTCGACGACACCGAAGCCGAAGTGCGCGCGCTGCTTGCCGCCTGCGGGCTGGAATTCGATCCCGCCTGCCTCGCGTTCCACGAAACCGAGCGCGCGGTGCGCACCGCCAGCTCGGAACAGGTGCGCCAGCCGATCTACCGCTCGGCGACCGAGGAATGGCAACCCTACGAGCAATATCTGGCGCCGCTCAGGGAGGCGCTCGGCGAGATTGTCGACGCCTATCCGCAAGTCCCCGCGGCCTTGCTGCAACGGTAGGGGATAATCGGCCGGGAAATTGCGGGGCCGCAACGTTCGCCGTTGACAAGCTGTCGCCGCTCTGACGCAATGCCGTCACAAATGCTCGGGGGAGTTAATCAATGAGTCGCACTGGTTTTCGCACGATCACGCTGGGTTTCCTGGCCTCGACCGCGATCGCTTCTCCAGCCTTCTCCCAGACCAGCCCGCCGCCTGAACCGACGAGCGATGCGACGGCCCCGGCAACCACTGCGCCTGATGTCGTAGCGCCAACCCCGGTAACGACTGCGCCCGAAGCCGTCGCGCCAGCTCCAGCCCAGCAGCCTGCGGTCGACGGTGAAGGCCAGGACAGCACCGAGATCGTCATCACCGCCCAAAAGCGCGAGGAGAACCTCCAGGACGTGCCGATCAGCGTCCAGGCGATCGGCACCCGGCGCCTCGACCAGCTCAACATCTCGAACTTCGAGGATTATACCAAGCAGCTTCCGTCGGTCAGCTTCCAGACCCTCGCGCCGGGCGCGACCGTGGTCTACATGCGCGGCGTCGCGACCGGCGGCGACGGCAACCACACTGGCTCGCTGCCGTCGGTCGGGTCCTACCTCGACGAGCAGCCGATCACGACCATCGGCGGGACGCTCGACGTCCACATCTACGACATCGCGCGGATCGAGAGCCTCGCCGGCCCGCAGGGCACGCTGTACGGAGCGTCGAGCGAAGCGGGCACGATCCGCATCATCACCAACAAGCCCGAGCTGGGCGTCACCGCCGGGCGGATCGACGGCGAGTTCAACAGCGTCGCCCACGGCGGCATGGGCGGCAGCCTCGAGGGCATGATCAACCTGCCGGTGTCGGAAAATATCGCGTTCCGCGCGGTCGCTTTCTACCAGCGCGACGCCGGCTACATCGACAATGTGTTCGGTGAGCGAACCTATTGCGGCGACACGATCTTTGGCGACGATCCCGACAACCCGGGTGAACAAATCGCGGTCGGCTGCGTCCGCAACGGAATCCACAAGGACAATGCCAATTTCATAAAAAAGAACTTCAACACCAACCGCGTCTATGGCGGACGCGCCGCGCTCAAGATCGACCTCGACGACAATTGGACGATCACTCCGACCATCATGCACCAGAACCAGAAGTCGAACGGCGTGTTCTTCTACGATCCGGCGGTCGGCGAGCTCGACACCCAGCGCTTCCGCAAGGAGCCGTCGAAGGACAAGTTCACCCAGGTGGCGCTGACGATCGAAGGCAAGATCGGCAGTTTCGATGTCACTTATGCCGGCGCCTACATGGACCGCCCGACCTTCGGGATCAGCGATTACACCGATTATTCGGACGCCTATGATGCCTATTACGAAGGCCACGGCGGCATCGCTTACTACCTGTATTACCAGGACAATGCCGGCAATCAGGTCGATCCGACGCAGTATATTTCGGGTGGCAACCACTTCAAGAAAATGAGCCACGAACTGCGCATCGCGTCGCCGCAGGACAAGCCGTTTCGAGTGATCGCCGGCGCCTTCTACCAGCGCCAGGCGAACGATATCCTGCAGGAATATCACGTCGACAATCTGGCCGACGATCTGTCGGTCAACGGCCGTCCGGGGCTGATCTGGCTGACCAAGCAGGACCGGGTCGATCGCGACTATGCGCTGTTCGGCGAGGCCAGTTTCGATCTTACGCCGCAGATCACGCTGACCGGCGGCGGGCGCTATTACAAGTTTGACAACACCGTGTTCGGCTTTGCCGGTTACGGCCGCAATCCGGCCTATTTCCAGGGTGCGAGCGGCAATCCAGCGCCCAACGCGGCCGGCAGTTCCAGGACCGGCGTCGCCCAATGCTTCACGGTCAGCGGCGATTCGCTGCGCGATTCGCAATTGAATGGCACCGACCTTGAGTTCCTGCTCGACGGCGTGCTGAGCGGGACACCTTGCATCAACGTCGGCCGCTTCGAGAATGGCAAGATCAAGCCCAAGCAGAGCAAGGACAACGGGTTCACCTACCGCTTCAACGGGACCTGGAAGCCGCACGACGGGCTGATGCTCTACGCCACCTGGTCAAAGGGCTTCCGGCCCGGCGGAATCAACCGCCAGCCGGGCCTTGCCGGCTATAATCCGGACTTCCTGATCAACTATGAGCTGGGCTGGAAAACGACCTTTGGGCCGGTCCGCTGGAATGGCGCCGTGTATCACCAGAAATGGCAGAAATTCCAGTTCAGCTTCCTTGGCGAAAGCAGCTTGACGGTCGTCCAGAACGGCCGCGATGCGCGGATCAACGGGATCGAGACTGATTTCAACTACGTTCGTGACGGGCTGACCCTCAACGCCGCGGCCGCGTACACCGACGCCAAGACCAAGGGCAACATCTGCAACTTCGCGTTCGGGAATGCGCAATGTTCGGGCCTCGACGCCAATGGCGATCCGGACTTTGTCGCGGCTCCGAGCGGAACGCGGTTGCCGGTTACGCCCAAGCTCAAGCTCACCGGCAC
>JBDSGH010000051.1:0-8307 GCA_039919095.1 Sphingomicrobium sp.
GCCGCGGCAACCGCTTCCTCGACGCTCATTGCCGGATAGCCCGCGGGCACCGGCACGCCGAATTTCGCAAGCAGCTCTTTCGCCTGATATTCGTGGATGTTCATAAGTCGCGGCCTTAATCAGATCACTGCCGCGATGCAAAGTGACCCCGCCCAGATTCGCAAGATCATCCATGTCGACATGGATGCGTTTTACGCGAGCGTTGAGCAGCGCGACGATCCGGCGCTCAAGGGCCAGCCGGTCGCGGTCGGCGGCGGCCATCGCGGGGTGGTCGCGGCGGCGTCGTATGAAGCGCGCAAGTTCGGCGTGCGATCGGCGATGCCGTCGGTCACCGCCAAACGGCGCTGCCCCAGCCTGGTATTCGTCAAGCCGCGCTTCGACGTCTACCGCGCCGTGTCGAGCCAGATCCGCGAGATCTTCGCCGCTTACACCGACCTGATCGAACCGCTCAGCCTCGACGAAGCCTATCTCGACGTGACCGAGGACCGCTTGGGTTTCGGCAGCGCCCGCGCCATCGCCGAGGACATCCGCCGCCGCATCCGCGAGGAGACCGGGCTGACCGCGTCGGCCGGCGTCAGTTATTGCAAGTTCATCGCCAAGCTCGCCTCCGATCACCGCAAGCCCGACGGGCTGTGCGTCATTCCGCCCGAGCGCGGCGCCGAGTTCGTCTCGGCCCTGCCGGTGTCGCGCTTCCACGGTGTCGGGCCGGTCACTGCGCGCAAGATGGAGCGGCTCGGAATTCAGACCGGCGCCGACCTGCGCGGCTGGAGCCTGCCCCAGCTCGAGGCGCATTTCGGCAGCAGTGGCCACTGGTACTGGCGGATCTGCCGCGGCATCGACGAGCGCGAGGTCAAGCCCGACCGGCCGTACAAGTCGGTCAGCGCCGAACGGACTTTCGACACCGACCTGCGCGACGCCGACGCCCTGGCCGCCGAACTCGATCGGATCGCCGGCTACGCCTGGGTCCGGATCGAGCGCGCCGAGGTCGCCGGGCGGACCGTCACGCTCAAGGTCAAATTCGCCGATTTCGAACTGATCACGCGCTCGAAAAGCTTCGCCGCGCCGGTGACCGACCAGGCCGCATTCGCCGCCGCCGGCCAAGCGCTGCTCGCCGGCCTCCATCCGCTGGCCAAGGGCATCCGACTGCTTGGCCTTGGCCTGCACAACCTGATCGGCCCCGAGCTCGAGCCGCCGCGCCAGCTCGGGCTGGCGATTTGATTGAAGTTGTGCTATAAAATCGGGGCAACGGCCGCCGCGATTCCGCAGCGGCCCGAACTAGCAGGAACTTAAACAAGGCGGAGAGCCGCGACCGGTGGGTCGTTTTGGGGGACGATGCGAACGTGTCGGCTCTGTCTGCCGTAGACAGGAAGGATAGTAATGGCTGCCAAAGCGCTCAGCTTCGATGTTGGCGATTATGTGGTTTACCCCAAGCATGGCGTTGGCCGAGTGGTCGAACTCCAGAGCACGGAAATCGCTGGAACCCGTCTCGACCTTTACGTTCTGCGGTTTGAAAAGGAGCGCATGACTCTGCGCGTTCCGGTCAACAAGGCCGACGCCGTCGGGATGCGCAAGCTGTCGTCCGACAAGACCATGAAGGACGCGCTCGAGACCCTCAAGGGCAAGCCCAAGGTCAAGCGCACGATGTGGTCGCGCCGTGCCCAGGAATATGAAGCGAAGATCAACTCCGGCGACCTGACTTCGATCGCCGAGGTGACCCGCGACCTGTTCCGCGCCGACGACCAGCCCGAGCAGAGCTATTCTGAGCGGCAGATCTTCGAAGCCGCTTCGTCGCGCCTGGCGCGCGAGCTGGCGGCGATGGAGCAGACCGACGAGAAAGCGGCGCTGGTTAAGATCCTCGAGATTCTCAACGAGGCGGCCGCGATCCATAACAAGTCCAAGGAGCTCGCGGCCTAAGCCGGCGGCGACGTCTTTCGACTTTCGAGCAAAGGGCGTGCCCCCGCGGGGGCGCGCCCTTTTCTTTTTGCGCTTGCGGCGAAGATCCAGCCTGGTGTATTGCTGTCTTAACACAGCATCAGGAGGAATACATGCGCTCAGCGATCGTCATTGGAATGGCAGCCGCCACCCTGGCTTCTACCGGCTGCGCCCGCGAGCGCAGCGAATCGCCCGGGCCGGCAACCACTCGTAATTACCAGGTCGGGCCATTCCAACGGCTCGAGGTCGCCGGCCCTTATGACGTCACCGTAGCCACCGGCGGCGCGCCGTCGGTCAGCGCTAGCGGAGGCGAGAATGCGATCGCCCAGATGGTCGTCGAAGTGACCGGCGACACGCTCAAGATCCACCCTGAAAAACGATCGGGGATGAGCTTTGGCTGGTCGGACAGCAGCGGCGCTCCGGTCAAGCTGACCGTTACCGTGCCCAGCCTGAGCGCCGCCGAACTCGCCGGATCGGGCAACATCGCGGTCGACAAGGTCGCGGGCGACAAGTTCGAGGCCGAAGTGGCCGGCTCGGGCGGCCTTCGGCTCGGCCAGGTGGACGTCCAGCGGCTCAAGGCGGACATCGCCGGGTCGGGCAAATTCCATGCCGGAACGGGCCACGCCGCAGTCGCCCAATATGGCATTGCCGGGTCGGGCGACATCGACGCCGCCGGCCTGGTGACCGAAACCTCGTCGGTGTCGATCGCCGGCTCGGGCAATGTCACCGCCCAGGCCACCGGCACCGCTAAGGTCGACATCGCCGGCTCGGGCGACGTCAAGCTGAGCGGCGGGGCCAAGTGCACCGTGAGCCGGGCCGGGTCGGGCAACGTCGACTGCTCGTGACGCTCGGCCGTTTTGAGGCCTGGCCGTTCGTAAGGTTGATATTAACCACGCACGGGTGAAAGTGCGGTGATGCGCAACGTGCTTTTGCCACTCATCGCTTTGTCCGCGATTGCCGCCACCCCGGCCGCTGCGGCGACCCGCAACTTCGGCGTTAGCGGCTTCGACCGAATCCGCGTCGATGGCCCGTTCAGCGTTCGCCTGACCACCGGCGTCGCGCCGTTCGCAATCGCCAGCGGCACTGCCGCGGCGCTCGATTCGGTCGCGATCGAGGTCGAGGGCCGAACCCTGGTGGTGCACGGCAACCGCTCCGCGTGGGGCGGTTATCCGGGCGACAGCAAGGGGCCGGTCGAGATTGCGATCGGAACCCACGAGCTGAGCGCGGCATGGCTCAACGGATCGGGCAGCCTGGCGATCGACAAGGTGCGCGGGCTGTCGTTCGACCTGTCGGTCCAGGGTGCCGGCGCGGCGTCGGTCGGCACGGTCGCGGTCGATATCCTCAAAGTTTCAATCTCGGGCGCCGCCGGCGCCACCCTATCCGGCGTTGCCCCCAAACTGACGGCGATCGTCCGCGGCGTCTCCTCGCTCGACGCAGCCGGCCTGACCGCAACCGACGCGGTGATCGGCGCGCAGGGCCCGGCAACGGTCAAGGCGACGGTCACCGGGACCGCCAAGGTCGACGCGCAGGGCGTAGCCGCGGTGGTGCTGACCGGGCGGCCGGCATGCACCGTCAAGGCGATCGGCTCGGCAACCGTCAGCGGCTGCCGCTAGCCCGGGCCTATTGGACCGAAACCCGGTCCTCGACCCCCGACAGGAAGTTCCACAAAGCTCCAGCCAGTTCCTCACCGGCGGCGACGGCTTCGCCGCGCTCGGCCTGCGGCAGGCGGTCGAGCAGGCCCCGGCAGACTTCGCTGTGCGCGACGTCGGCGCTCTGGTGGACGCTGAAGAAGCGCAAGGTCGGCTCGTCCGTGATCGCGTAGCGTTCGATCAGCCCTTCGATCTTGGCGCTGGCGACGCCCGGGAACTGGCTTTCATAGGCGTAGAGCGCGCCGAGCCCCGAGGCGTAGGAGCGGCGCGATAGCCGGCGGAAGGTCTCGATCAGCGCCTTGGTTTCGGGATTGAGCTGCTGGTCGCGCACCGCATCCTCGGATTCGCCAAGGCCGCAGGCGAACATCAGCCACAGGCTGGCATGGTCCTGCTTGCCGTCTTCGATGCCCTCTTCCTCGGCCAAATTCTCGGCCAGCATGCGGCGGCCGTCGCGGTCCGGGCAGGCGCTATGGACCGCGCTCACCGCGCGCGGAAAGGCCTCGACGTGATGGAAATATTGCCGCGCATATTGGCGCAGCGTGTCGAGCGGCAGCCGGCCTTCGGTCCACGCCTGGTAGAACGGATGGGAGAGCATCGCGCGGGCGGCGACCTTGGCATCGATTGCGGCGGAAACCGTGGGGTGATTGGTCATTCGAGCCTCCCGGATGAGATGTTGAGACGCCGCGATAACTCGCCCACGACGACGCGACAAGTCACACCAGCGCGAGCGTCGCCAGCTCGCCGTAAAGCCGTGGCGGAAGGTCGGCGATGCCCGAGCCGTCGCCATCCACCGGCGGCGCGGCGTCCTCCTCGAGATAGCGCCAGCCCTGGTGGGCGCGCTTGGGGCTGGGCGCGATCAGCACCAGTTCGGCCGAGCAGACGATGTCGATCCGGCCGTCCTTGCGCTCGTCGAAGCGGAGGATTTGCTGGCAGCCGACCAGGCGATGCTTGACGATCCAGTAGAGCGAGCCGCCGATCAGCTCATCGGCGCGCTTGGGCCGCATCCGCGTCGCCACCCGTACCTCGCCGCTGGCGCCGCGCGCGGCGATCCGTTTTTCGAGCGCTTCGATGGTCCGGCAACCGAACGCGACCTTGGTCAGATTGAGTGTCGACACGCCTTGCAATTGGCGGATCGGGCCCGCGATGACAACGCCCTAGGGGACCAGCCCGGCAGCGGTGGCGAGGCCGAGGAAGGCGAGGAAGCCCATCGAATCGGTGACCATGGTTACGAACACGCTGCTCGCCACCGCCGGATCGGCGCCGGCCCGCTCGAGCGCCAGTGGGACCATCACCCCAGCCAGCCCGGCTATGATAATGTTGATCAGCATCGCCACCGCGATGACCATGCCGAGCGCCTGGCTCCCGAGCACGATCGACACCCCGACCCCGATCAGCACCGCGATGGTCAGGCCGTTGAGGATTGCGACGCGTAACTCGCGGCCGACCGCGCGCCAGCGGTTGGACCCGGTCAGCTGGTTGGTGGCGAGCGCGCGGACGGTCACCGCCAGCGTCTGGGTCCCGGCATTGCCGCCGACCCCGGCGACGATCGGCATCAGCACGGCGAGCACCGCGAGGCGCTCGATGCTGCCTTCGAAGAAGCGGATGACCGACGCCGCGACCAGCGCGGTGAGCAGATTGGCAATCAGCCAGCGGACTCGCGCCAGATAGCTCTCGGTGACCGGTTCGTTGATGTCGCCGTCGCCGGCGCCGGACAGCAACAGCACGTCTTCGCCGGCCTCTTCCTGGATGATGTGGACCACGTCGTCGACCGTGATCATGCCGACCAGCCGCCCGGCGCTGTCAGTCACCGCGGCCGACACAAGCGCATATTTCTGGAAGCGCAGCGCGACATCCTCCTGGTCCATGTCGACCGGAATCAGGGTCTGCTCTTCCATCATGATCGAGCGCACCGGCGACGAGCGCGCCGAGCGCAGGATGCTTGACAGCTTGCAGGTCCCGACCGGGTGGTGGTCGGGGCTGACCACGAACACTTCCCAGAAGTCGTCGGCGAGATTGTCGGACGAGCGCAGGTAATCGATGACCTCGCCGACCTTCCAATGCTCGGGCACCGCGATCAGGTCGCGCTGCATCAGCCGGCCGGCCGATTCCTCGGGGTAAGTGAGCGCTTCCTCGATCGCCGCGCGGTCGTCGGGTTCCATCGCCCGCAGCACCGCCTGCTGGTCATCCTCTTCGAGGTCCTCGAGGATTGCGACCGCATCGTCGGTTTCCATCTGGCCGGCGAGGTTGGCGACCTGCTCGGGCGCGAGCGCCTCGAGCAAAGCCTCGCGAACGTGCTCGTTCATCTCGGTCAGCACGTCGGCGTCGACAATCCCGGCGAGCGCCTTGACCAAGCCCTCGCGCTCGTCGCGCGCAGCCAGTTCGATCAGATCGGCGACATCGGCGGGGTGAAGCGGTTCGACCAGCGCGCGGGCGGTGTCGTCGTCGCCCGCCTCGACCGCGTCGAGCACCCGGTCGACGAATTCGGGCCGCAGCCGGTCTTCGGCGTCCATCGCCTGCTGGTCGGCCCGTCCATCGGACCTTTTTTCGAAATCGCGCGCGGCGGTGGCGGCGGCGATTTCCTCGCTCTCGCTCATGCGCAGGACCCCCACCAACGGCCACGACCGGCCCAAGCCGCCCTCCTATTGCCGGGCCACCTCTGGCGCAAGCGCGCCCCCGCTCCTAAATGCGTGCCGCACACCCCTTCCAGCGGAGTATTCAACATGGCCAACGCCGAACGCCTGACCCTCAACCTGTCCAGTGGCGGCGACGTCGTCATTCGCCTTCGCCCCGACCTGGCCCCCGGGCACGTCGAGCGGATCGCCTCCTTGGCCGAAAGCGGATTTTACGACGGAGTCCCGTTCCACCGCGTGATCCCGGGCTTCATGGCCCAGGGCGGCGACCCGACCGGGACCGGCACCAGCGGCTCCCATCTGCCCAACCTCAAGGCCGAATTTTCGAGCGAGCCGCACGTCCGCGGGATCGTATCGATGGCGCGCACGCCCGATCCCAACAGCGCCAACAGCCAGTTCTTCATCTGCCTCGACGACGCCACCTTCCTCGACAACCAATATACCGTGTGGGGCGAGGTCGAGAGCGGCATGGAGCATGTCGACGCGCTGCCGGTCGGCGAGCCGCCGCGCGATCCCGGCAAGATCGTCAAGGCGACCGTTTCACGGGCTTCGTGAGCGCAACGGCAAAACTGGCACTGATCACCGGCGCGTCGGCCGGCCTTGGAATCGAGTTCGCGCGGCAGCTCGCCAAGCGCGGCCATCGGCTGGTTTTGGCGGCGCGCCGGATCGACCGGCTCGAAGCGCTTGCCGCCGAACTCGGCAATGCCCGGGCGGTCGCGATCGACCTGTCCCAGGCGAGGTCGGCACAAAAGCTGCTGGCCGAAGTCGGCGAGCCGGTCGACGTGCTGGTCAACAACGCCGGCTTCGGGCTCAAGGGCCGCTTGGCCGAGCTCGATCCGGACCGGCTGCGCGAAATGATCGACCTCAATATCGGCTGCCTGACCGACCTTTGCCGAGCGGTTGCGCCGGGCATGATCGAGCGGCGCTCGGGCGCGATCCTCAACGTCGCCTCGACCGCTGCTTTCCAGCCCGGCCCGAACATGGCGGTCTATTTCGCCACCAAGGCCTATGTGCTGTCGTTGACCGAGGCGCTGCACGAGGAATTGAAATCGCACGGGGTCAAGGTCTCGGCGCTCTGCCCGGGGCCGACCAAAACCGAATTCGGAGCGGTCGCTGGTTTTGGCGACAAAGGTGCGTTCCACCGCTTCGCCGCCGACGCGCCAAGTGTGGTCCGCGCCGGGCTTGATGGGCTCGAGCGCAATCGCGCAGTGGTGATCCCAGGCCTGCTCAATGGCGTCGGCGCGGTTTCGATCCGGTTCTTGCCGCGATTTGTCGTGCGCAAGATCGCCGGGGCGATCAAATTTTGATTTGTCCGCCGATGGCTTCGATTGAACTGATTGGAGTCGCCGCCGTTACGTTGGCGGCACGAAGGGCGCAGTGGTAAGGAGCAGGAATGGCCGACACCGACACCATCGAACGAACGACTGCGCGCCGCGTGCAAGTCGCCAATCTGTCGCCCGCCGACAGCGGCCGCGGTTTTGCCCGGCTGCCCGAGAAACTAATGAAGGAGCTCGGGCTCAAGGAAGGCGATGTGATCGAAATCATCGCCAAGCGTTCGACTCCGGCGCGCGCGCTGCGCCCTTACAGCGAGGACGAAGGGCTCGACATCATTCGCCTCGACGGCCTTCAGCGGGCCAATGCCGGGGTTGGCGCGGGCGACTTTGTCGAGGTGCGCAAGGCCCAGTCGAAGCCAGCGACTCGAGTCGTATTGGCTCCGGCCCAGGATAATTTGCGGCTGCACGGGTCGGCCGAGGCGCTGCGCCGCAGCTTCGCCGGCCGCCCGCTGACCGAGGCCGATATCGTCGCCACCACCGGTCATCAGCGGATCGACGCCGAAATGCCCGAGGAAGTGCGCAAGATGCTGAGCGCACCGGCCTTCGCGTTGCAGGAAGTCCGGCTGGCGGTGGTCAGCACCGTGCCCAAGGGCATCGTCCACATCGACGCCAAGACCCAGATCGAACTGCTGCCGGAATATGCCAAGCGCGAGGGCGAGCGCCGCGCCGACGTCACCTACGACGATCTCGGCGGGATGAAGGACACCATCGACGCGCTGCGCGAGATGGTCGAATTGCCGCTGCGCCACCCCGAGATCTTCC
>JBDSGH010000052.1:0-8118 GCA_039919095.1 Sphingomicrobium sp.
GAGCGCGGCTGCATCGTCAACACCGCCTCGGTCGCCGCGCAGGACGGGCAGATCGGGCAGGCCGCTTACTCGGCTTCGAAAGGAGGCGTGCTGGCCATGGCGTTACCGATCGCGCGCGACCTGATGAACGACGGCGTGCGGGTCAACACCATCCTGCCGGGCGTGTTCAAGACGCCGATGGTGGCGATGATGCCCGACAATGTGCAGGAGGCGCTCGGCGCGCAGGTGCCGTTCCCCAAACGGCTCGGCAAGGCCGAGGAATATGCCAAGCTGGCCTGCTTCATGGTCGAGACCCCGTACCTCAACGCCGAAGCGATCCGGCTCGACGGCGGCATCCGCATGGCGCCGCGCTAGATGTTGCCAGTGGATGAGCTCAAGCTGCTCGATGCGCTGGCCGACGCCTCGAGGGAGGCCGGCGAAGCGATATTGGAGATCGTTCGTCGGGGTTTCGACGTCGAAACCAAAGGCGATTCGTCGCCGGTAACCGAGGCCGACCGCGCCGCCGAGCTGATCATCCTCGCCGCTCTGGCGCGCGCCGCGCCGGGCGTGCCGGTGATCGCCGAGGAAGAAGTCGCGGCCGGGCGCATTCCCGATCATGACGACATCTATTTCCTGGTCGACCCGCTCGACGGCACCAAGGAGTTCATCCGCGGCGGCGACGATTACACGGTCAACATCGGGCTGATCGCCGGCGGCGTGCCGCGCCTCGGCGTGGTGTTCGCGCCGGCGCGGGCGGCGCTGCACGGCGGGCTGGTCGGGCACGGCGCGTGGCTCGAGCAGGGCGGCGAGCGGACAGCGATCGCTACCCGGCCACCCGGCGCCGAGCTGACGGCGGTCGCGTCCAAGTCGCATTTCAACCAGGCCACCGCCGACTATCTCGACCAGGCGGCGCGCGGCTGCGGCCATGTCGGCATTGGATCGTCACTCAAATTCTGCATCGTCGCCGAGGGCAAGGCCGACATTTACCCGCGCCTGTCGCCGACCAGCGAGTGGGATACCGCGGCCGGCCATGCCGTGCTGCTCGCCGCCGGCGGCCGGGTCGATGGCCCCGACGGGCAGGGGCTGCGCTATGGCAAAAAGGCGTTCCTTAACCGCGGCTTCGTCGCCACCGGCGGCTGGGCGCCGCCGCCGATCGGCCCCTGGCTCGAAGAATTTTCCGGCGGCGGCGACCTGCCCCAGGGCGTCTGAGCTTTCGCGCGAAGGGCCTAGGCGCGGGGACGGTCAAGCCCGGTGAAGATACTCGTCCAGTCCGGATCAAATTGCTTGGAACGGGCAGGGCGGCCGCGGCCACGCAACTGTTCGACTTCGCTCTGGATTGCCTTCAGCCGCGCGTGGATCGCGTCGAGCTCGGCGGAGTTGCCGCGCGCGGCCCCTAAGGATTGGGCGAGGCGCTGCGCGGTGTCGACCGCAGTCGCCAACTCGGCCAGCCAGCGGGCGCGCTCGGCCGCCGCAGGCCGGTTGTCTGATTGATTCACCACTGCTCCTCCCGGTGCGCCGGTTTAGAGCATCGGTCGTCGCCGGTTGGTTGAGAAAAAGTCCGTTGTGGAGCCAAAAGCGTCTGACAATTATCCACTTTGCGTTATTAACATAGGTTGCTCGGCTGCTGATCCATCCAAGCAAGGGGGCTCAACCATGACGGCCTATCTAACTGACTCGCAAAACCCGGTGATTGGCTTTGAACGCCCGCCCATTCTGGTCGCCGGTGACGGCCCCGCCGCACTCGATCGCGCGACCCGAACCGTCGAAGCCTGCGGAGTCAGGATTGCCGCTACGGTCGGCCTGGAGCAGGCATCGGAACGGATCGACCTGCAGGCGTCGGCTTCGGCCCTGTGGATCGAACTCGACCGCGATCGCGGCCCGGTCATGGACCGCTTGCTCGACCATGTGAATCGCGATGCCGGGCACGGCCGTTACCGCGCAATCGTGGCCGCGCCGGCGGACCTGCTCGACGCGGTCGCGGCGCGGCTAACCGACGGCGGCGTGGAGCTGCTGGTCGATGCCGACGAAGCCGATCGAACGGCCGCGCTGGCGGTGGCGCTGACCGACGCCGGCCGCCCCGACCGGTTGTCGGATATCGCGTCCGACCACAATGCCATCCGGCTGCGCCAGTTGAGCGACGAAGTCAGCCGGATTGCCTCGACCCTGGCGCGGCTTTCGACCGGACCGGCGACGCCGGCGCCACCGACCGAACAGCCGCCGGTCGCGGGCGAGTTGCCGCAGGTTTCGGCCGACGCCGTGCGATCGGTCATCCGCGCCCGCCGGCTGCGCTCGCGCTACTTCGACGAGGGCATGTTCGCCGACCCGGCATGGGACATGCTGCTCGACCTGCTGCAGGCGGAGATCGCCCAGCTGCGAGTTCCGGTCTCGAGCCTGTGCATCGCCGCCTCGGTGCCGGCGACGACCGCGCTGCGCTGGCTCAAGACGATGACTTGCCAGGGGATCTTCGTTCGCCGGGCGGATCCCAACGACGGCCGCCGGGTGTTCGTCGAACTCGCCCCGCCGGCGAGCCAGGCAATGCGCCGCTACTTCGCCGACGCCGGCAAGGCGATGGTCGTCTGATCACGCCGCGGTGACGGTCCGCGGGGCAGGGTGGCGCGCTCTGACTGTTCGCGCGTGGTGGGCGCTGACGGGCTCGAACCGCCGACCCTCTCGGTGTAAACGAGATGCTCTACCAACTGAGCTAAGCGCCCTGCGGGTGGTCCGTGCCATGGGCCGCACCGACGGGCAAGAGTTGCACGCGTAACGCGCGTGCGTTGCAAACTGTCTGGGCCTGCAACCTGATTGCCACATGGGTTTTTCGGCTGATTGGATCTTTGGGCTGGCGACGCCTGCTCAGAAAGCTTTGGCCGAAGCGACGACTTAGGCGAGCGGCCCTTTAGCCGAGCGATGCTAGCCGCCGATCCAGCCCAGCGCCCACAGCAGGACGGCGGTCGCCAGCGCGGACACCAGGAGCGATCCGATGCAGCCGTAACGGCTTGAAAACAGCAACAACACCGGGCGGTCTCCTCGACTTTGCCCAGGTTGACGGGGCTGCGAGTGGTGAACGGGCCGCGCTTGCTAAAAGGTCCGGACGAGCCGCACCGCGACCGCCAGCCAGGGCGGGTCGGCGATCACCGTCTGGCGGCCGCCGGCGCCGAGCGGCAGGAGCTGGAGCTTGCCGCCGGCGCCGTCGAGCCCGGCTTCGCGCCCGATCAGCCGGCCGAACAGGAACCGTCCGGCGGGGCGTGGGACCAGCACATCGCGGTTGAGGGCGGTTGCAAAGTCGCCCGGCTCGAGCTGGTCGCACCACAATTCGTCGCCCGAGCGATAATCGCCGAGGCTCGAGGCGACGGTGATAGCGACTTGCCCGGGGTTGGCGCGGGGCGGGACGACCAGCGCCGTTCGCTTGGGTGCCGCAGCGCCATTGGCGCCGATCACGGCGACGACGCCGAGATCGGCCCGGTCACCATGGTCGACCAGATCGGAGGCTTCGACCCTGAGTGCGCTGGCGATCCGGTTGAGCCAGCCGACCGATACCGTGCGAGTGCCGGTTTCGAGTCGGCCAATGGTCTGCGGCGTGGTTGGTGGCTGGCAGGCGCGCGCGACATCGTCGAGAGTCATCCCCCGGGCGCGCCGCACTTCACGGATCCGCGTGATCATCGAAACCCCCACTTAAAAAAACAAATAACCAAAACGGTTTTTTACTGTCCTACAGTTTCGCCATTGTGGCAAGACCGTTGGGCTGATTCGCTGCCGCTGCACGACAGCAGCGCACTGCGGGAAGGTGAATCGATGGGCAAAATCAAGCCGCTGCGGCTGTTGCAGGAGCGCGCGATCGGAGCCTCCGACCTGCCCGATGCGCCCGGTCTGGCGCGGGCTTTGCGGCGGCCAGCGCGTTCGGTGACGGTCAATCTCGCCGAGTCGCCGCTCGGCTGGCTTCGGTCGCGCGGCCTGGTCAGCCGGATCCAGTTCGACGCCGGCGAACGGCTGCGGCTGGACTGGGAGCGGGCGCAGCTATCGCCCAAAGTGACGATGTCTTGGGATTCGGCGCCGATCGCCCGCGGACGCGGCGGGGCGGCGCCCGGGATCGAGCATTCGGCAAGCCAGCTCGACGCCCGCAGCCGCTTCGACGCCGCGGTGGCCAGCGCGGGGCCGGGCCTGTCCGACATCCTGTGGCGCGTGGTCTGCGCCGGTGAAGGCATGCGCGATGCCGAGACCGCGCTCGGATGGCCGGCGCGGGCCGGCAAGCTGGTGCTGACGCTGGCCCTCGACCGGCTCGCAGTCTACTACCGCATGGCCTAGGTCGCACCGCCGCGGCCGCCGACGCAAAGGCCGCGCCCATGATCCTCTACGGTTCTTCCTTGTCGCCGTTCGTTCGCAAGGTGCTGGCTTTTGCCGCCGAGAAAGGCGTGACGCTCGAGGTCCAGCCGGTTGGGCCCGGCGACCGCTCGCCGGCGTTCCGCGCGGCGAGCCCGTTCGGCAAGATGCCGGCGCTCGCCGACGGCGACTTCGGTTTGGCCGATTCGAGCGCGATCATTCATTATCTGGAGGCGAAATATCCCGAGCCGGCGCTGATCCCGGCCGAGCCCAAGCTGCGCGGCCGGACCATCTGGTTCGACGAGTTCAGCGACACTATCCTGTCGGCCTGCGGCGCCAAAATGTTTTTCAACCGAGTGGTCGCGCCGCGCTTCATGAAGCGGCCGGGCGACGAGGCCGCGGCTGACGCCGCAGAGCGCAACGAGCTGCCGCCGATCCTCGATTATCTCGAAACGGTGGTGCCCGACGATGGCGGTTACCTGGTCGGCGACGGGCTGACCCTGGCCGATCTCGCGGTAGCCAGCCCGTTCGCCAACCTCGGCCACCTTGGCTGCGAGCTCGACACCGCGCGGCATCCGCGCACCCGGGCTTATGTCGAGCGGATCCTGGCCCGTCCGAGCTTTGCGCCGTGGATCGAACGCGAAACCGCTTTCCTGGCCAAGACCGCCGCTTAAAAAAACGCCGCGCCCCCGAAGGGACGCGGCGCCTTGATCGATCGAAACGGACTTAAGCGCCCGTTCCGCCCTCGATGTCATTGTCGCTGTGCGACTGGCCGGTCTCGATATCGTCGCTGTCGAGCGCGCCCTGGCTCTGGCTGGCGAAGTCCGACCCTTCGGTCGCGCTGTCGTCCTGGACCTGTTCGTCCGAGCCGCCGCTTTGCGAGCCGACAAAGCCGCCCTGCTGCGAGTTACTCGACCCGCCTTGGCTCTGGCCGCCGGTGGGGTCGTTGGGGGTGAGGGTCGCGGTGTCGCCGCTGTTGCCGGGGTCGGCCTGGCCACTCGAGCTCTGGCCCTGGTTCTGGCCGAATTCGGACTTCTGGTCCTGCTGGCCAAACGGCTGCTTGTCCTGGCCGAATTGCTCGTCGTCTCGTTCGTTCGCCATTGCTCGCTACTCCTCGCTTCAGCCCCGAATGCTCTCGGTGCAACACAACCCAAGTGGCGACCGCCCGTTCCGCCTGGGGCGAACCGATGCGACGAACGGAAGCCGTTGAAACAGCAGCGCAAATAACGGACGCGCAAGGATGGCGGGAGATCGCCGTTGTAAGCGGCGGACGCCGGCCGGGCGGTGCGACCAAGCGAAAAACAGCGCGCGCCGGATCACCGGCGACGCGCTTGTTGGGATTGCAGCCTTAAGCTTGCGGCTCGTCTTCGGCGGCGCCCGCTTGGGCGTCCCCTTCGGCGGCGGGTTCAGCTTCGGCTTCGGCCGCCGGGGCTTCGGCTTCGGCTGCCTCGGCCGGCAATTCGGCACCGGTATCCGCTTCAGCGTCGGCGGTTTCGCCGGCGGCTTCATCGGTGGCCGGCTCGGCGTCGGTCCGAAGGTCTTCGGCCAGCGGCGCCGAGTCGCGCTCGAACATTTGGGCCATGACGTCGATGCCCTGGGCCTGGAGATCGGCTTCCTCGGGCGAGCGGGCGACATTGACCTTGATCGTCACCGCCACTTCGGGGTGGAGCGCGATCTTGACGTCGTGCATGCCGATCGCCTTGATCGGCCGGTCGAGTACCACCTGGCTCTTGGTCACCTGGGCACCGTCGGCAGCGAGCGCATCGACGATGTCGCGCGCGCTGACCGAGCCGTAGAGATGGCCGACGTTCGACGCCTGGCGGATCAGCTGGACGGTCTTGCCCTCGACGCCCTTCGACGCTGTCTCGGCCTCGGCGCGCTTGTCGGCGTTGTCGGCTTCGATCTTCGAGCGATTGACCTCGAACAGCTTGCGATTGGCCTCGTTGGCGCGCAGCGCCTTCTTGTTGGGCAGCAGGAAATTGCGGGCGAACCCGTTCTTGACGGTGACCACGTCACCGATCGCGCCGAGTTTCTCGACCCGCTCGAGCAGGATGACTTCCATTGCTCCGGCTCCTTATTTCACGAGGTAGGGAAGCAGGCCGATGTGGCGGGCGCGCTTGATCGCCTTGGCCAGCTCGCGCTGCTTCTTGGTCGAGACCGCGGTGATGCGGCTGGGGACGATCTTGCCCCGCTCGGAGATGAACCCCTGGAGCAGGCGAACGTCCTTATAGTCGATCGTCGGGGCGTCCTTGCCGGAGAACGGGCAGCTCTTGCGGCGGCGGAAAAATGCACGGGCCATGGCTATGCTCCCACTCCAATCTCTTCATCGCGCGGACGGAAGCTCGGGCGATCGCCGCGATCCGGACGGTCGCCGCGATCGCGGTCACCACCCCGGCCGCCACGGTCGCCGCGGCCATCGCGGTCGCGGTCGCTGCGGCGCATCATCGCCGACGGACCCTTTTCATGGTCGTCGACGCGGATCGTCATGAAGCGGATGATGTCTTCATTGATGTTGGTCTGGCGCTCGAGCTCGGCGATTGCCGCCGGCGGCGAGTCGACTTCGAGCATCACGTAATGCGCCTTGCGGTTCTTGGCGATGCGATAGGCGAGGCTGCGCAGGCCCCAAGTCTCGGTCTTGACGACCGTCCCGCCATTATCCGTCAAAATCTTGGTGGCGTTTTCAGCAAGCGCGTCGACCTGGGCCTGGGCGAGGTCCTGACGCGCGAGGAAAACATGCTCGTAAAGAGCCATGTTCAGTCTCTCATTCTTGGCCGATTGCTGACGCCGCACCATGCGGACGCCCCTCCGGCTGTCGTCTCAAATGCAACCGGGGCGGCGGCAAGGCCGACACCCCGATACGCGGCCCATTGCCGCAGCTACGCCAAAATGGCAAGCTTGGAGCAATGGCCACGCATCTGAAATCGGTCGCGGCGGGCGCCGACCCGCTCGACGGCATGAGCCTGCCCGGGTGGCTCTATCACGATCCCGAATTCTTCGAGGCGGAGAAACGCGCGTTCTTGCGCGCGGCGCCGCAGATCGTGTGCCACGAAAGCGAGATTGCCGCGCCGGGCGAGTGGCGCAGCCTCGAATATCTCGGCGAGAGCGTGATCGTGGTGCGCGGCGACGACGGCCAGGCGCGCGCCTTCGCCAACGTCTGCCGGCATCGCGGATCGCGGCTGGTCGACGGCACCGGCGGCTGCGCCAAGGTGCTCACCTGCCCCTATCACGCGTGGAGCTATGCTCGCGACGGGCGGCTGGTCGGAGTGCCGCACCGCGCCGAATATCCCGGACTCGAGCCGGCCAATCTCGGGCTGGCGCCGGTCGCAATGGAGAATTGGCGCGGATTCCTGTTCGTTGCACTCGAAGCCGGCGCGCCGTCGGTGGCCGAAATGATGGCGCCATATGAAGCTGAGGTCGAGCCGTACCGGTTCGAAGATTTGCGCGCGATCGGGCGCGTCACCAATCGCCCGCGGACTCTCAACTGGAAGACCATCGCCGACAATTACTCCGACGGGCTGCACATCCCGATCGGCCATCCCGGCCTCACCCGCCTGTTCGGGCGCGGCTACAAGATCGAGGCGCGCGAGTTCGTCGACCGGATGGAAGGCGATCTGGTCGAGGAGGTGTCGGCCAACCCGTCCGAGCGGGTTTATCAGAAGCATCTGCCGCAAGCCGATCATCTGCCGCCGAGCCATCGCCGCAAGTGGCTGTATTACAAGCTGTTCCCCAACATCGCGTTCGACATCTATCCCGACCAGGTCGACTTCATGCAGTTCCTGCCGGTCAGCGCGACCGAGACCGTGCTGCGCGAGGTCAGCTACG
>JBDSGH010000053.1:0-8899 GCA_039919095.1 Sphingomicrobium sp.
AGCCGCGCCGCGCTCTACCGCGCACTCAGCCTGGCCTATGATTTTGCAATCGTCGCCCAGCGCGACCCGGCCGATTACGCCGAACTGCTCGAGGAATCGGGGGTCAAGGCCCAGGCCCGTGCGCCGATGACCCCGATCGTCAAACTGGTGTTCGGGATCGATTACGACAAAACCCGCCTGACCGAGTTTGCAGCCGCTTTGTCCTATGCCCAGCGCCAGGGGATCGCCCTGGGCGGCTTCGAAGCGCTGATCGACGGCCAGGCCGGCGGCCTAAAGGCCCTGGTTGCGGCCGAACGCCAGCAACGCCGCCCGACTGCCCAGCCCGACAGTCGCGCCGATCAGGCCCGCAGCCGGCTGCGCACGGCCCCGCGCCTTGCCCTCGAAACCTTGCCGCACGACGAGGAATTCTGCCTAGTCCTGACCCGCCGCGGCGTCGGCGGGGTGCATGAGACGGTCGCGCTGGTGGCTGATCCGGTGCTGGTCGAGCGAGCCATCCGCCGCGCTGCCTGACCGCCCGGCACCAGCTCAGCCCTTCGATTAAACCAAGGACAAGCTTGTCCCCTCGCTAGCGGCGCGGCTATAGCCCGCTGCCATCGCGGCAGTTGGCGGAGCAAGTTCGTAACATGACGGTCCATTCGCGCGTGGCCAAGCCGCTCGTCGAGGCATTGCGCAAGGCGCTGACGGGTCATGCGTTGCCCGGCGAAACCAAGGGATTGTCTCGCGATACCGAACGCGAGGCCGCCGAGTTTCTCGCCGGGGTCGCGTTTCGACGCCGCAAGGGCGAGGTCGCGCTGGCGATCGAGTCGACCGGTGGCGAAGCCGGCCGCCGGCGGATGCGCATTGGCATCGTCAATGACGACATGCCATTCCTGGTCGATTCAATTGCCAACGCCATTGCCGGGCGTCAGCTGACCATCCACCGGTTGTTGCATCCGGTGATGTGCGTCACGCGCGACGCCAATGGCCTGCTGAGCGAAGTCGTTGCGTTGTGCGGCGACTACTCCCGCCAGGAATCGATGATGTACATCGAGCTCGACCGCGCCGACGCTCGTGCCCGGCAGGAATTGGCGCGCGAATTGCGCGCCGTCCTGGCCGACGTGCGCGCGGCGGTGCGCGACTGGCGCAAGCTCCAGGAAACGATGCGCCAGGATGCCGCCGAGGCGCCCGACGCGGAAGGCGCGGCGCAGCTCAACTGGTTTGCCGACGGCGCCATGACCCTGCTCGGCTACCAGGTTGAAAAACCGCACCAGCCGCCTTCTGCAACGCTCGGCCTGTTCAGCATTCCCGGTCCGCCGACCGATGACGCCGGCTGCCTCGGCGCGATGCGCTATTTCGAGCGCGGCGGCGACGTCCCGCTGCTGGCCAAGGCGGAGCGCAAGTCGACCGTCCACCGCCGCGTTCCGCTTGACCTGGTGGTGGTCCCGGTGCGCGAAGCCGGCAAGATCGTCGGTATCGGAGTCCACGCCGGGCTGTGGACCAGCCAGGCGTTGACCTTGCCGGCGGAGGAAGTTCCGGTGCTGCGGCGGCGGCTTGATCAGCTCGACAAGGATTTCGGGTTTGACCCTAAGGGCCATTCGGGCAAGGCGCTGCGCCACGCCGTCGGTTCGCTGCCGCGCGACCTGTTGGTCAACCTCAGCCTCGAATCGGTGCGCGAGCTGGTGATGATGGCGATGTCGCTGGCCGACCGGCCGCGGCCGGCCCTGCTCCAGGTGCGAAGCATCCTCAAGGGCCATCTGTTCTCGTTCGTGTGGCTGCCGCGCGAGGAGCTGACCACCTCGCGGCGGATGGCGATTGCGATGCTGCTCGAGATGGAGGTCGGAACGGCCGTGTCGAGCTGGTCGGTCGAGCTCGGCGACGGCGATCTCGCGCTCATCCGCTACACCCAATATATCGAGGAAGACGCGGCGCTGCCCGATCAGGAGGCGCTCGACGCCGCTTTGGTCGAAATGGTCCGCGGCTGGGCGCCGGCGGTCGAGGCGGAGCTGATCGCCGCGGTCGGTTCGGCCCGGGCGACGCGCCTCACCATCACCTTCCTCAATGCCTTCCCCGACGGGTATCGGGCGCGCACCAGCCCCGAGGACGGAGCCGCCGACATCCTCCGTTTGAGCGAGCTCGAGCGCGATAATGATCGCAGCGTTCGGATCTGGCGTTCTGAGCTCGACCCGCCGGGGCACCTGCACCTCAAGGCCTATCGCAAGGACGCATTGATCCCGCTGTCCGACGCCGTCCCGGTGCTGGAGAATTTCGGCTTCAGGGTGCTCGAGGAAATGCCGACCGCGTTGGCTGGCGGCTCGCTCGGCTATGTCCATGATTTCCGGCTGGAGATCGGCAGCGAGGCCAATCTCGAAGCGATCATGGCCCGATCCAGCGAGATCGAGAGCGCGATCGCCTGTGTGCTCAGCGGCGCGTCGGAAGATGATGAATTCAACCAGCTGACGCTGTTCGTCGGGCTCAACGCGAAGCCGGTGCAGTGGCTCCGCGCCTGGTTCCGCTATTCGCGCCAGGCCGGAAGCGCGTTCGGCCTGGTCACGGTGGTCGACGCGTTGCGGCGCGCGCCGCACGCCACGGCTGCGTTGATCCAGCTGTTCATTGCCACCCACGACCCCGCCGTGCGTTCGCGGCGCGAAGCGCTGATCGAAAAGCAGCGTCAGGCGTTCGACGATGCGCTGGCGCGGGTCAAATCGATCGACGACGACCGTATCCTGCGCCGCCTGCGCGCCTTGATCGAGGCGATCGTCCGCACCAACGCTTTTTCCGAAGCAGCGCGCGAAGCGGTCGCATTCAAGATCGTCTCGTCGCAAGTCCCGGGGCTGCCGGCGCCGGTGCCGTGGCGCGAGATCTGGGTCTATTCACCGCGGGTCGAAGGGATCCATTTGCGCGGCGGCCCGATCGCCCGCGGCGGCATTCGCTGGTCTGACCGCCGCGACGATTTTCGGACCGAGATTCTCGGCCTGATGAAGGCGCAGATGGTCAAGAACGCAGTCATCGTTCCGACCGGCGCCAAGGGTGGATTCTATCCCAAGCAGCTGCCGCCGATGGCGAGCCGCGACGCGTGGCTGGCGGAAGGGACCGAGAGCTATCGGATCTTCATCCGGGCGTGCCTGTCGATCACCGACAATCTGGTCAACGACAAGTCGGTCCATCCGGTCAATGTCGTCATCCACGACGGCGAGGATCCCTATTTTGTCGTGGCCGCCGACAAGGGCACCGCAAGCTTCTCCGATATCGCCAACGCGATTGCGCTCGAGCACGGCTTCTGGCTCGGCGACGCCTTCGCCAGCGGCGGGTCAAACGGCTACGATCACAAGGTGATGGGCATCACCGCGCGCGGCGCGTGGATCTCGGTCCAGCGCCATTTCCTTGAGCAGGGCATCGACATTCAATCCGACCCGGTCACCGTGGTCGGCTGCGGCGACATGTCGGGCGATGTGTTTGGCAACGGCATGTTGCTGTCGAAATCGCTCGAGCTGGTCGCGGCATTCGATCACCGCCACATCTTCATCGACCCCAATCCCGATCGACGCATCAGCTGGGCCGAACGCAAGCGCATGTTCGCATTGCCGCGGTCGAGCTGGGACGATTACAACCGGGCGCTGCTGTCGAAGGGCGGCGACATCTATCCGCGCACGCAAAAATCGATCAGCCTGTCGAAAGAGGCGCGCGCCGCTCTTGGTATCGATTCCGCCACGATCGACCCGGTGAGCCTGATCAACGCCATCCTCAAAAGCCCGGTCGACCTGATCTGGTTCGGCGGCATCGGCACATATGTAAAAGCGTCGAACCAATCGAACGTCGACGTTGGCGACCCCGCCAACGATGCGCTTCGGGCCAATGCCAGCGAACTCCGCGCCAAGGTCATTGGCGAGGGCGCCAATCTCGCGATCACCCAGGCCGGGCGGATCGAATTCGCCGACCGGGGCGGCCGGATCAACACCGACTTCATCGACAATAGCGCGGGCGTCGATTGTTCGGACAATGAGGTCAACATCAAGATTCCGCTCAATCGCGACATGCGTGAAGGCCGGCTGCCCGAAGCCCGGCGCAACGCCTTGCTCGCCAAGATGACGGACGAAGTTGCCGAGATCGTGCTCGAGGACAACCGGCTGCAGAGCCTGGCCCTGTCGATTGCGGAAAGCGGCGGCGCAGTTGCAGTGCCCGGCTACGTCCGCACCATCGAGCTGCTCGAAAGCGCCGGGCGGCTCGATCGCAAGGTCGAGGGCCTGGCCAGCAGCGAGGAATTGCTGCGCCGCATCCAGGAGGGCCGCGGGCTGACCCGGCCGGAACTCGCGGTGCTGCTTTCGATCTCGAAGATCGCGCTCGAGGATTCGGCCGGGCCGCTGCACCTCGCCGATGACAAATTGCTCGAGCCGCAGCTGTTCGAAGCCTTCCCCAAACCGATGCGCAAGGCCCACGCCGACGCAATTCGCGCGCATCGGCTGCGGCATGACATCCTCGGCACCAAGGCCGCCAACCGCTTCGTCAATCGCCTCGGGCCGAGCGTTGCGCTCGACCTGACCGAGGAAGAAGGCGCGTCGCTGGGCCAGGTGCTGGTGTCGTTCCTGGTCGCCGAGCGCCTGCTCGACCTCGACCAATTGTGGCACCAGATCGACCAGGCGGCGCTGCCCGAAGCGGTCCGCATCGAGCTATTCGTGATCGCCGCGAGCAGCGTCCGGTCGCATTTGTCCGACATTCTTCGCTCGGCCGCCGGCGAGAGCCGGGTCAGCGCTTTGTGCAAGCAGCTCGAGCCCGGCGTGCGCAAGATCGCCAGCGCCGCGACCAAGCTGATCCGGTCCGAAGTGCGCAATGAGGCCGCGGTCCGCCGCGACCGCTTGCTCGGCCTTGGCGCGAGCGAGGAAATCGTGCGCGGCCTGGTCCGCCTTTACGAACTCGACGGAGTGTTCGGGATCGCGGCGCTGGCCGCCCGGCGCAAGGTCGACGAATTGGCGCTAACCCGGGCCTACACCAAGCTCGGCGAAACTCTCGGGCTCGACTGGGCGCAGCAGCAGGTCGCCCGGTTCGTGCCGAGCAATCAGTGGGAGCGGCTGCTCACCGCCGGCCTCGCCCGCGACTTCGAGCAGTTGCGGATCGACTTCCTGTCGCACCGTCGCAGCCACCCCGATGCCGCGGTCGAGCAATGGGTCGCCAGCCAGGGCGCGCGGATCGACCAGTTCCGCCAGCTGCTGATGCGGGCCCGAGCCGAAGGTCATGTCAGCGCGCCGATGCTGGCGCAGATCGCCAACCAGGCCCGAATCCTGCTCGCTCGGTAAATGCTGCGCCTGGCCGTTCTCGTGCCGGAACCGGGCTATGGTGAGCCGTGGCGCTGGGCATTCGACGAAGAGGCGGCGGTGCTCGCCCGCAGCGGCGTTGCGGTCGACGCGGTGCCGTGGACCGATGGCGGCGACCTTGGCGGCTATGACTTGATCCTGCCGCTGGTTGCCTGGGGCTACCATTTGCGCTTGGCCGACTGGCTGGCCTTCCTCGACCGGGCCGAACGCGAGCACCTGCCGCTGGTCAACCCGGCGCAATTGCTGCGCTGGAACAGCGACAAGATCTATCTCACCGAGCTTGCTCGAAATGGCATCGCGACTGTGCCGACGATCGTGGTCGAAGCGTGCGACGAGGGCGCCCTGGCTGCGGCCCGTGACCAGCTGGGCAGCGACCGGGTGGTCATCAAGCCACCGGTTTCGGGCGGAGCGACGAGCACCTCTCTGCTGGGCGCGGGCGACCCGATCCCGGATGACAGTCGCGGCCAGCGGACGATCGTCCAGCCCCTGATCGAATCGATTTCGACCGAGGGCGAATATGCGCTGATGCTGTTCGACGGGAACTTCAGCCACGCCGTGCTCAAGCAGCCCAAGGCCGGGGATTTTCGCGTCCAGCCGCACCTTGGCGGGACCAGGATGGGCTGCGCCCCGCCACCTGGCGGAATCGACCTCGCCAAGGCAGCATTGGCAGCCGCGCCGGCCGCGGCGACTTACGCACGGGTCGACATGATTCGCGGCGCCGACGGCGGGCTGATGATCATGGAGCTCGAGTTGATCGAGCCGGCGCTGTTCCTCGACCTCGCAGCCGACGGTGGCGCTGCGTTCGCGCAATCGGTCGCGCACGCCGCGCGACTGATAAAAAGTCGCCCGGAAAGCCGGCAGACTGCTCAATCAAACTAGTTCCGGCGTCACTCACCCAAAGTGCGCGCGAACAGCCATTGGCGGATCGCCGAAGTCAGGTTGGGCGGGGACTGCACGCCGATCCGGGCCGCGTCGATTTCGGCGACCATGGCGTTGAGCGGCAAGCCGCGGTCGCTCGCGGCGATTTCCAGCGCACGCCAAAAAATCGGTTCGAGGCTGATCGACGTGGCGTGTCCGGCGATCAGCACCGAGCGCTTGACCGGCGGCCCGTAGCCGATCAGTTCACCGGCACCCACCACGCCTAATACATATGCTGGCCACCGTTGATCGACAGCGTCGACCCGGTGATGAAGCCACCCTCCTCGTCGACCAGGAAGGCGACCCCCCGCGCGATCTCGTCCGCCTTGCCGAGGCGATTGACCGGAATTCGCGAAACGATCTTGGCCAGCACTTCTTCCGGCACCGCGGCAACCATGTCGGTGTCGATATAGCCCGGGGCGATCGCATTGACCGTGACCCCGGCGCGCGCGCCTTCCTGCGCCAGCGCTTTGGTGAAGCCGTGGATGCCCGATTTGGCGGCGGCATAATTGACCTGGCCGTACTGGCCCGCCTGGCCGTTGATCGAGCCGATGTTCACGATCCGCCCATAGCCGCGGCCGATCATTCCTTCGAACACCGCTTTGGCCATGTTGAAGCAACCGCCAAGGTTGGTGTCGATGACCTGCTGCCACTTGTCGTGGTCCATTCGCTTCATGGTCGAGTCGCGGGTGATTCCGGCGTTGTTGACCAGCACGTCGACCGGACCAAGGTCCGCTTCAACCTGGGCGATGCCCTTCTGGCACGCTTCGAAGTCGGCCACGTCCCAACGGTATGCGGGGATGCCGGTGCGCTCGGTAAAGCCCTTTGCGCGTTCCTCGTTGCCCGCGTAATTGGCCGCGACTTTCATGCCCTTGCCCTTGAGCATGGTGCTGATTGCTTCGCCGATTCCGCGCGTTCCGCCGGTGACGATCGCCACTCGAGCCATGGGTTGTCCTCCTGTTGCCGACCGCAGCGCTTAAGTCGCCGTTTGCCATCCTTCAAGTTCGCGGACCACCAGGCGCTCCAGCATGGTCATTCCTTCGGGTGAATCGTTGAGGCAATCGAGCCGCGCGAAATGTGTCCCGCCGGCGGCGAGAAAATCGTCGCGGCCGCGAATGCCAAGTTCTTCCAGCGTTTCGAGGCAATCGGCCGAAAATCCCGGCGCCGCGATGGCGACCCGCGCGACGCCCTGCGGCGGATATCCGACCAGCACGGCGTCTGTCGCCGGCTTGAGCCACTGGGCGCGGCCGAAGCGCGACTGGAAGGCGATTTCGACTGGACGGCCGAGTGCTTCGCCGAGCAGCCGCGCGGTCTTCTGGCAATGACAATGATAGGGGTCGCCAAGTTCAAGCGTGCGTTGCGGCATGCCGTGGAAACTGAGCAGCACGCGCTGCGGCTCGAAATCGAGCGCGTCGAGCTGGCGGCTCAGATTGCTGCGCAGCGCGTCGATATAGGCCGGGTCGTCATAATAAGGCGGCATGGTGCGCAGCGCCGGTTGCCACCTCATCGACGCCACTGCGGCGAACAAGGCATCGTTGGCGCTGGCCGTCGTTGCCGCGCAATATTGCGGATAGAGCGGCGCGGCGAGAATCCGCGTGCAGCCGGCGGCGGTCATCCGCTCGATCGCCGCGGCAATTCCCGGATTGCCGTAGCGCATCGCAAATTCGACCATCACGCCGGGTCCGAGCCGATCCTGCAACGTCTGCGCCTGCCGCCGAGTGATCGCCGCCAGCGGCGAGCCGTCGTTGGTCCATACCTGGCGATAGGCGTGCGCCGACTTGCGCGGCCGCGTGCGCAGCACAACCCCGTGGAGGATCGGCCGCCACAGCCATTGCGGAATTTCAATTACCCGCGGGTCGGTCAGGAATTCGGCGAGGTAGCGCCGCACCGATCCGGCATCGGGCGCATCAGGCGTGCCGAGGTTGGTCAGCAGCACGCCGATCCGCGGCGGCGTCACCGGCGGATGATCGGATGGTTTGGTCATGCCGCCGCCGGGTCGAACGGGAGGCTGCGCAGCCGCTTGCCGGTGGCTGCGAAAATTGCGTTGGCGACCGCAGGCGCAAGCACTGCGACGCCGAGCCCGCTGACCCCTCCGGGCGCGGCATTGCTGGGCACCAGCCGGACCTCGATCTGCGGCGTGCGCGCCATCCGTGGCAGGCCGATTGCGCCGATCGGCCGCGAGCGCGGCATTCCTGCTGCCCACTCCGGTTCGCGCACGCGGGCGAGGCCAAGCGCGTAGATCAAGCCGCCCTCGATCTGCTGGCGGACCAGTTGCGGGTTAACGATCCGTCCGCAATCGACCGCCGCCACCAGCCGGTGCACTTCGATGTCCTGGTCGGCGCCGATGGTCGCATCGGCCAGCAGGCCAATGTGCGAGCCGAACGCCGAGCAGGCGGCGAGGCCGAGCGTGCTGCCGCCCGCACCGCCATCCCAATTGCCCCCAGCCGCAGCGGCCTGGATGCAATGCGCGAGGCGCGGATTGCCGCCGAGCAGCGCCATCCGGAACGCGAGCGGTTCGGCTCCGGCGGCATGGGCCAGTTCGTCGATGAAGCTTTCGGTAAAGAAGGTCATGGCGCGCTGCGGGTGGCCGCGCAGATAGCCGGTTGGGAATGCGCTGTCGGCCGCCACGCCCTCGATGCTGATGTGCTCAAAGCCGTAAGGCGGAATCGCGCCGTCGAGCGCGGTCTGGCCGAGTT
>JBDSGH010000054.1:0-6547 GCA_039919095.1 Sphingomicrobium sp.
CCGCTTCGGGCCAGACGATCCCGGTCTCGTCGTGGCTGGCCTCGATGATCGCCCCGACCAGGCGCGACACGCCAATGCCGTAGCTGCCCATCATCGGCGTCACCGGCTTGCCGTCCTGGCCCGACACCTTGAGCCCCATCGCGTTCGAATATTTGTCGCCGAAATAAAAGATGTGGCCGACCTCGATGCCGCGGCCGGTGCGGCGGCGGTCCTCGGGCAACTCGGCCCAACGCGCTTCGTCGTGGGTCTCGTCGGTCGCGGCGTAGGTCGAACTGACTTGTTCGAACAGGCCGTGCAGGCCGGCTTCGTCAGTGTAATCGAGATGCTCGCGGTTCCAGTCGATCTCCTCGAAGGCCGAATCGTAGAACACTTCGCTCTCGCCGGTCGGGGCCAGCACGATGAACTCGTGGGACAAATCGCCGCCGATCGGGCCCGACGCGGCCTTCATCGGCACCGCGCGGATGCCCATCCGCTGGAAGGTGCGCAGATAAGCCAGCAGCTGGCGGTAGTAACTGAGCCGCGCGGCCTCTTCATCGAGGTCGAACGAATACGCGTCCTTCATCAGGAATTCGCGGCCGCGCATGACGCCGAAGCGCGGGCGGACCTCGTCGCGGAACTTCCACTGGATATGGTAAAGCATCAGCGGCAGATCGCGGTAGCTGTTGATGTCGTCACGGACGATCGCGGTCAGCATTTCCTCGTTGGTCGGGCCGAACAGCATCTCGCGCTCGTGGCGGTCGCGAATGCGCAGCATTTCCGGGCCGTAGGCGTCATAGCGCCCGCTCTGCTTCCACAAGTCGGCCGACTGGATGGTCGGCATCAGCATCTCGACCGCACCGGCGCGATCCTGCTCCTCGCGCACGATCTGCCCGATCTTGCTCAGCACGCGAAAGCCGATCGGCAGCCAGGCATAGATCCCGGCGGCGGTCTGGCGCACCAGCCCGGCGCGGAGCATCAGCTTGTGGCTGACGATCTGCGCGTCCGAGGGGCTTTCCTTGAGGACCGGCAGGAAACAGCGGGAAACGCGCAAAGTGGATCGGCCTTCCGGCTGTGTCTGTTGGGTGCGGCGCCTCCCTACGGCGGGCCAGTGCCCAACGCAATCCGCCGGTCGAGCGCAGAGCCGCCGCGCGGCTGTGTCCTGATCGCAACAGCCGATGCACAATACACGCTTCAAGCGCTTTGGGAGGGTGACAAGCGGGCAAAACCGGGATTAGCGTTTTCTCAGTTCCGGGCCGCTGCTTCGTACAGCCAGAGTTCGGGGGGCTGACCGCTGAATAGCTGGTCGGTCACGTCAAGGGGGCTGACGAGCAATCGTCACGCAGGACGCCCGGATCGCCAGTCGATCCGGGCGTTTGCTTTTTCGGGTCGCCAAGGCGGATCGCCCGCCGATCCGGGCGTTTGCTTTTTCAGGCCGCCAAGGCGGATCGCTCGTCGATCCGGGCGTTTGCTTTTCAGGGGCCAAGGCGGATCGCCAGTCGTTCAGAGCGCTTGCTTTTCGCGCAGCCAAGGCGGAGTCAGCACTGACAGGCCGCTTTCGTTTGGCACGCGGAACATCCTTGTTCCAAATCCGTTGCGGAATCGCGCCTACCTCGCACAGCGCGAACGCGAACAGGAGGAGGATATGCGAAGCAGACTATTGCTTACGGCCGTTTTCATGGTGATCGCGGCAAGCCCGCCCGCGCTCGCCCAGCAACCGCGTGAAAAGGGTGGAATCCCGACCGAGACCCAGCGCCGTCTCGCCAACAAGACGACCATTCCGTGGGACTTGCTCGGATTGTTCGGACTGGTCGGCCTGCTCGGGCTCGGCGCCCGCCACCCCGACGACAGTTACCATCCCGCGCCGATCGAATAATCGGCCGCGAACAGGAGGAGACACGATCATGCGAGTTCCAATCGCCTTTGTCTTGGGCGCAGCGGCCATCATGGCGCCGCAAGCCGCGGCGGCCCAAGCCGACAACCAGACCGCCAATGCCGTCACCACCGCTGCTCCGGCGCCCGACGCCGACGCCAATCTGACCAGCGCCATGCCGCCCGCCGACAACGCCATGGTCGCCGACCCGGCCGCGGCCGCGCCGAGCGATGTGGCGGTGACCGACGAGCCTTATGCCGCCCCGGTCGCGCCGGCGCGTCCGCAGCGGCCGCCGTGGGGCCTGCTCGGGCTGTTGGGTCTGGTCGGGCTGCTCGGCCGGCGCCGCGCCGACCGCAGCTAGGCCAAGCCAACGCCGTTGGGGGTTGGTAGCGGAGGAGGGACTTGAACCCCCGACACGCGGATTATGATTCCGCTGCTCTAACCAGCTGAGCTACTCCGCCCCAATTCGTCCGCCCTGGCTAAACCCGCGATTTCGCGGGCGGCTTTCGATCGCGCCCACCGCGGCGGGAGCGGCGGCGGATATAGGTCGCGCCATCGTGGCGGTCAACGCGAGGAACCGCTGACCCCTGCCCTCGTTAAGCGAGCGAAGTGGAGGCGTTTTGAATGGACCCGTTGACCCCGCTCGATACGCTGTGCCGGATAATCCTGCGCGGGCGCGAGTATGAGGCGCAGACGCCGACCGACTACGACGGCAATGAACCGGCCGACAACGTCGACGACGAAGACGAAGGCGCACTGTCGGTGCTCGACGACACCATCAACGACAGCGTCGAAGAGGAATTGCGCGCGATCCTCGAGGATTTGGGCGAGGACCAATTGGCCGAAGTGCTCGCTTTTTGCTGGGTCGGGCAAGGCACCTATGAGGTCACCGACTGGGACGAGGCGATGGAAGAAGCCAGCGCGATGGCGGCGGGCGGCGGATCAGTGGCGATCGACGAGCTGCTCGACATGCCGATGCTGGCGTCGGTGCTCGAAGCCGGGCTGGCGGCGTTCGAGCTGAGCTGCGACGGGATCGGCGAAGTCAGCTAGGTTCCGCGAAACTTGTAGATCGCCAGCGTGTCCCACGGGCCGCCGAGGTAGCGGTGAAGGCCAAGGCCTGAAATCCGCAACGGTCCCGGCTTGAACCCCTGTTCGAGCGAAATGGCGAGCGCGCGGGCGACCTTGGGCGCGACCTTGTTCTGGATCGTGACATGCGGACGCCAACCCCCAGAATCCTGCGCCGTCAGCAGTCCGTGCAGGCCATCGGCGAGTTCGTCACGGATGGCGTCGAGCGCGTCGGACACGATCCTGAGCGCGACTCCTCCGCCCAAATCCATGATCCCGGCGATGCGCGCGGCGGGCGGCGGAGCAGCGGCGCAATCGGCGAGCCGGTCGCGCAACTCGCGCTCGGCCGACGGAGCGACAGCGTGAAATAGCGTCAAGTGCGCGGGGAGCTGGTTGCGCTCGGGCGGGAAATGACGGCGGCGCAGGCCGTCGAGCCGGGCTAGATCCTCCGCGCCGAACTCGGCGGTGACGATCAGCGGGGCATGCGCCGGGTTGGTCAGCGCGCCGGCCATTGGTCCTTGGGGACCGGCTCGAGTGCTTCAAATCTCGCCGAATCCAGGCGCGTCACAAGGTCTTCGCCGTCGGCCTTGATCTCGCTCCACGGGACCCGCCGAAGCGTCTCGCCGGCGCCGGCCAGCCCGCCTTGCGAGACCATGACGTAGACGATCCGGCCGCTGCCGCAGCCGGCCATGGCATCGACGCAGGCGCCGAGTTCGGCCGAGCCCGAGCGGACTTTGGCGCGGGTCAGCAGCGACACCGGGAACAGCGCTTCGCCGGGCGTCACCTGGCTCGCCCGCGCCGCCGCACGCGAGCCGTCCTCGACCGCCGCCTGGCGCCCGAGCCAGCGCCAGATGCCGAACAGGTTGAGGATGGTCAGCACGCTGTTGGTCCACACCAGCGCCGGCTGGCCGGTGACCAGGCCAAGCCCGAACCAGGCGATCGAGCCGATGGTGAAGACGATGAAGCCGTAGCCGGTAATGCGCGTACCGAGGTTGGACGCGGTAATCGTCGCCGCGACGATGGTCGCGATGGTCGCGATCCACGAGAGAGAGGTTTCCATGCGGGTTCAATGCCGAAGCCCAGCGGCGGTTGCACTAGATCTCGAGCTGGCTGCCGAGTTCGATCACACGGTTGGTCGGCAGCTTGAAGAATTCCATCGCGCTTTCCGCGTTGCGCAGCATCCACGCGAACAGTTTCTCGCGCCAGATCGCCATCCCCGGCCGGGCCGAGGCGATCAAGGTCTGGCGGGCGAGGAAGAAGCTGGTGTCCATCATCTTGCACACCGGGCCGCATTCCTTCGATTTCGACAGCACCGCCGGCACGTCGATCTCTTCCATGAAGCCGTAGCGCAGCTTCACGCGGAAGAAGCCGGCGCTATATTCGCGCGCTTCGACCCGCTTGGCCTCGGCGACATAGGGCACGTCCTCGATCCGCACGGTGAGCAGGATGACGCGCTCGTGGAGCACCTTGTTGTGCTTGAGATTGTGGAGCAGCGCGTGCGGCACGCCGCTGCCCGAGCTGGTCATGAACACCGCCGTCCCCGGCACCCGCGCCGCGCTTCCGGCGGCCGACTTGATGAAGATCTCCATCGGCAGGCTGGCTTCCTGCATGCGGTCGATCATCAGCTTGCGGCCCTTGGCCCAGGTGGTCAGGAAGGTGAACGCGATCGCCCCGACCAGAAGCGGGAACCAGCCGCCGTCCGGGACCTTCAAGAGGTTGGCCGAAAGGTAACCAAAGTCGGTCGTGAAGAACAGGAACAGGAGTCCGGCCACGACCCAGCGGTTCCAGTTCCACAGGCGGCTCAGCACGACCGCGATCAGTATCGTGTCGATCAGCATCGCGCCGGTCACCGCGATGCCATAAGCGGCGGCCAGATTGGACGAAGTGCGGAAGGTCAAGACAAGGATGATGACCATGATCATCAGCGCCCAGTTGATCACCGGAATGTAGATCTGCCCGGCCGCGCTCTCGCTTGTGTGAGTGATGCGCAAGCGCGGCATGAAGCCCAATTGGATCGCCTGCTGGGTGACCGAAAAAGCGCCGGAGATGACCGCCTGGCTGGCGATGATGGTCGCCGCCGTCGCCAGCAGCACCAGCGGCAGCCGCAGGGAATCCGGGGCGAGGTAGAAGAATGGGTTCTTGACCGTTTCGACCGCGTCGGCCGGGTTCAGGGTCAGCAGCATCGCCGCCTGCCCCATGTAGTTGAGCAAAAGGGCGGGCAGCACGAAATAGATCCACGCGACCTTGATCGGGCGGCGGCCGAAGTGACCCATGTCGGCGTACAGCGCCTCGGCGCCGGTCACGGCGAGGACCACCGAACCCATCGCAATGAACGCGCGCAGCGGATCAATGGCGAAGAAGTGGAACGCGCTGAGCGGGTTGATGGTCGCCAGGATGACCTGCGGATGGTCGGCGATGTGGATCGAGCCCAACACCGCGATGGTCAGGAAATAGACGATCATGACCGGCCCGAACAACAGCCCGACGCGGGCCGTGCCGCGCGACTGGATCGCGAACAGGCCGACCAGGATCGCGATCGAAACCGGGATGACGAACGGTTCGAAGCTGGCCTGGACGGTGGTCAGGCCTTCGACCGCGGACAGCACCGAGATTGCCGGCGTAATCATCGAATCGCCGTAGAACAGAGCGGTTGCAAACACCCCGAGCAGGATGATCCCGCCGGTCCAGCGCTTCTTGTCGCTGGTCGAACGGTTAATCAACGCCAGCAGCGCGAGGCTGCCGCCCTCCCCCTTGTTGTCGGCGCGCATGATGATCGTCACGTATTTGAGCGTGACGATGATCATCATCGACCAGAAGATCAGGCTGAGGACGCCGAAAATGTGCAGCTTGTCCGGGATTAAGGTGTGGTGCCCGGCGAAGGTTTCGCGAAAGGCGTAGATCGGCGAGGTGCCGATATCGCCGAAGACGATGCCGATCGCGCCCGCCGCAAGCTTGGCCAGCGAACCCTGGGCATGACCGTGCGTTGCGTCGTGCGGCGCGTCCGCTTCGGCGCCTCCAGTCGCAGTGATGTTCATGCCGTGAAGTTGAGCCTCGCCTTTCGAGAGCAGTATGCGCGTCCGCGAATGCGACCGGCCGTCCCAGCGCGACCGGCTGGCCAACGGCGCGCCGCACTAGCACCGCGAATCTGGTGCTGCAATCTTGCTAGGACAAGGGCGAAAGCCGCCGCTATAGCGCCTCGCGAAAGATACTGACGGAGCGGCGAGCGATGCGCATTGGTGTGCCCAAGGAGATCAAGAACCACGAATATCGGGTCGGGCTGACCCCGGCCTCGGTCGCCGAGCTGGTCGCCGCCGGGCACGAGGTGGTGGTCGAGGCCAATGCCGGCAATGGCATCGATTGCCCCGACGCGGCCTACAAGAAGGCCGGTGCGAATATCCTGCCCGACGCCGCCGCGGTTTTCAAAGCAGCCGACATGATCGTCAAGGTCAAGGAGCCCCAGGCGCAGGAAATCGCGCTGCTCGAGCCGCGCCACATCCTGTTTACTTACCTCCACCTCGCCGCCGACAAGCCGCAGGCCGAGGGACTGATCAAATCGGGCGCGACCTGCATCGCCTATGAGACCGTGACCTCGCCGTCGGGCGCGCTGCCGTTGCTCAAGCCGATGAGCGAAGT
>JBDSGH010000055.1:0-3745 GCA_039919095.1 Sphingomicrobium sp.
ACCAAGAAGAACCCGCGCAACACGACCGAGAAGATGAGCTTCCGCAAATATGACCCGGTCGCGCGCAAGCACGTCGAGTTCAAGGAAGCGAAGATCAAGTAGAGGTTTCGTCGCCGCCGGCTTCTTCGGGCCCCGGCCCCTCGCTTTCGTCGTTCGCCCAGCTTTCCGGATCGTCGGTTTCGGCCAAGTCCGCGGACTCGCCGCCGTCCTCGTCGAGCGCCATGCCTTCGAGCATCGCCGCATTATCGGCCGCCGCTTCGGACAGCAGCTCCTGCACCGCGGCGACGAACTTCAGCACCGAAATCGGCTTCGACACATACGACCGGGCGCCGGCCCCGCGAATCCGCTCCTCGTCGCCCTGGGCGGCATATGCGGTCACCGCCATAATCGGCACGCTCGACAAATCGGCATCGGCGCGCAGCAGGCGGATCAGCTCGAGCCCGCTGACATGGGGCAGCTGGATGTCGGTTATCACCAGGTCGGGACGAAATTCGCGTGCCGCTTCGAGCGCAAGGCGGCTATCGGTCACCGCCTGCGGCTCGTGGCCATGCGCGGCGAGCAGGTCGCAGAACAGTTTGATGTTGAGGGCGTTGTCCTCAACAATCAGGATCTTGGCCAATTCACCTCCCCAGCCGCGAGCGTTTACCGACCGTAAGCCATGAGCAACGTCACGACAAATGACCCACCCGAAGGCGACCCTGCCGCGCTTGCCCTCCAGGCGCTGGCGGCGACGATTGCCGATCAACGGCTCGCCGAGCGGTTTCTTTCCTTGAGCGGCATCGACCCTCCCGAATTGAGACAGAGCGCGGGCGATCCCGGAGTGCTTGCGGCGCTGTTGCGCTTCCTCGAAGCGCATGAGCCCGACCTGATCGCAATTGCCGCCGAGCTCGGCGTCAAGCCCGCGGCGCTGGTGGCCGCCCGCCGCGAGCTCGAGCGATGAGCCGGCCGCTACTGGTGACCGATTGCGACGAAGTGCTGCTGCACATGGTCGCCCATTTCGCCGAGTGGCTGGACGAGCAGCATGACATCCATTTCGATCTCGACAGCGGCCAGTTCGCCGACGCCCTGACCAATCGGCGCACCGGCCAGGTGGTCCCGGTCGACACCGTCTGGCCGTTGCTCGACGGCTTCTTCCGCGGCGAGATGCACCGCCAGACTGTGGTCCCCGGCGCGCTCGACGCGCTCCAGCGAATCGGCGAAGTGGCCGACATCGTCGTCCTGACCAATCTTGGCGACCATGCCCACCCGTGGCGGGTCGACCAGCTTGCCGGCCACGGCATCCGCCACGAGGTGGTGTGCAACCAGGGCGGCAAGGGCCCCCCGCTGCGCGAGATCGTCGAGCGCCACGGCGCTTCGACCACGGTGTTCATCGACGACCTTGCGGTCCACCACGCGTCGGTCGCCAAGCACGCCCCCGCTGTGTGGCGGCTGCATATGGTGGCCGAACCGCGGCTGGCTGCAGTGATCCCGCCAGCGCCCGACGCGCATGCCCGAATCGACCACTGGCCGGCGGCGTGCGATTGGGTTCTCGATCGATTCCAGGAAGGCCCGCCATGACCCGCACGATCCTCATTACCGGCGCCACCGCCGGCATCGGCGCGGCCGCCGCGAGGCGCTTCGCGGCCGGCGGCTGGCGGGTGATCGCGACCGGCCGCCGCGGCGACCGCTTGCGCGCTCTGGCCGACGAGCTGGGCGATGCCTGCCTGCCGCTCGAGCTCGACGTGCGCGATCCTGCGGCCATTGCCCAGCTCGCCCAGCTGTCGCCGCCGTGGGGCGAGATTGACCTGTTGCTCAACAATGCCGGGCTGGCCCCGCCGATGGAGCCGCTGCAGGATTCCGAGCAACCGCCGCTGACCAACGTGATCGACACCAACATCACCGCCGTTGTTGCGCTGACCCGGGCGCTGCTACCCGGACTGATCGAGCGCAAAGGCGCGGTCATCAACCTGTCGTCGGTCGCCGCCACTTACCCGTATCGCGGCGGCGCGGTGTACGGCGCGAGCAAGGCGTTCGTTCGCCAATTCTCGCTCGACCTGCGCTGCGACCTCGCCGGCACCGGCGTGCGCGTGACCTCGATCGAACCGGGCATGGCCGAGACCGAATTCACGCTGGTCCGGACCGGCGGCGACCAGGCCGCGTCCGACCAGCTTTATGCCGACATGGACCCGATGACCGCCGCCGACCTTGCCGACACCATCTGGTGGATCGCGTCCCTGCCGCCGCATCTCAACGTCAACGCGATCGAGCTGATGCCGACCAGCCAGAGCTTCGCCGGGTTCACGGTAACGCGTCAGGCTTGACCGGACGCGGGCACAAGTGTTGAGGGCAACGGATGAGCATTGACCAGCGCCTTGCCGAGCTTGGCATCACCCTTCCCCAGCCCGCCGCGCCGGTGGCGTCCTACGTCCCGGCGGTCGAAATCGGCGGCCTGCTCCACATCTCCGGGCAGATCAGCTTTGCCGAGGATGGCAGCCTGATCAAAGGCCGACTGGGCGAGGACGTCGACCTCGACGGCGGGATTGCCGCGGCCCGGCGCTGCGGGATCATGCTGCTGGCCCAGATCAAGGCTGCGCTGGGTTCGCTCGATCGGGTCGAACGGGTCGTCAAGCTTGGCGTGTTCGTCAACAGCGCGCCGGCCTTCACCGACCAGCCCAAGGTCGCCAACGGCGCGTCGGAGCTGATGCAGCAAATGTTCGGCGAGCCCGGCCGCCACGCCCGCAGCGCCGTTGGGGTGAACGTCCTGCCACTCGGTGTCGCCGTCGAGGTCGATGCAATCGTCGCGGTTAAGGCCTGATCCACTCGATCCGGGCCGCGCTGGCTTCGCGCATCGCGGGCTGCACAGCGGCGCGCAATTTCCCGAAAACAGCCTGCTCGCCTTCGCCGCGGCGCTCGAGCTTGGCGCGGGTATCGAATGCGACCTGAGGCTCACCGCCGACGACCAGATCGTGGTGTTCCACGATGCCGACGCTTGGCGGATGTGCGCCAGCCCGCTGCGAATCGGCCGCTCGACGCTCGTCGAACTCGCCCGGCTGAGGCTCGGCGACGGGCCGATCCCGACGCTCGCAAGCCTGTTCAAACTGGTTGCCGGGCGCGTTCCGCTACTGCTGGAAATCAAGGTCGACGGCGACATTTGGCGCTGGATCCCGGCGCTTCGCGCTGTCCTCGCCGGCTATGATGGGCCATTCGGCGTGATGAGCTTCGATCCTCGGCTTTCGCGCCTGCTCAAGACCAACCTGCCCGCCGTCCGTCGCGGTCTCGTGGTGCGCAACACGCTGCCGCCGTTGAAGCGCCGGCTGGCGCTGGCGCTGGCCGCGCCCGATTTTCTTGCGGTCGATCGCGCCGCGCTTGGCCGGCGCTGGGTCGCGCGCGCCCGACAGCGGATGCCGGTCTACAGTTGGACGATCCGCGATTTGGAACAGCGCGAGCAAGCGCGGGTTCACGCCGATGCGCTTATCTGGGAAGCCGATGGCCGACCGTGAAACCGAGCTAACCGCGCGCCTCGCGCCTGGAATATCCGCAATCGACCCGCGTGCCTGGGACCGTCTCGCCGGCAGCGACCCGTTCCTCAGCCACGCCTTCCTCGCCGCGCTGGAAAATTCGGGCAGCGTCGGCCCGGGAACCGGCTGGTCGCCGGCGCCAATCACGGTCGAGGACCAGAGCGGGACTCTGGTCGCGGCCGCGCCGGCCTATCTCAAGAGCCATAGCCAGGGCGAATATGTGTTCGATCACGGCTGGGCCGAGGCTT
>JBDSGH010000056.1:0-3966 GCA_039919095.1 Sphingomicrobium sp.
CGCGCTTCGCGCAGCTTGGCCTGGAGCTTTGCGATGTCCGCCTCATAGCCCTTCAAGGTCTCGTCGATCACCGCCACTTCGGACTTCAGGCCGTCGGCCATGTCGGCCGCCTTCTGGCGCTCGATCAAAGCGGCCTTGGCGAGGTCCTCGCGGTCCTTCGACAGCGCCAGCTCGGCTTTCTCGGTCCAGCTCGCCTGCAACTCGTCGAGGCGCTTCCACGCCCGGCGCATCTCCTTGCCGTCGGCGATCGAGCGCGCCGCCGACGCGCGCACCTCGACCAGCGTCTCTTCCATTTCCAGAATGATCATGCGGATCATCCGCGACGGATCTTCCGAACGGTCGAGCAACTCGGTCATGTTCGCCGCGAAAATATCCCGCGTGCGGGAGAAGATACTCATTCCAACACTCCGCATTCAAAATCAGGGGCCCTGTACGCCTTTCCTTATTCAAGCGCCGTGCCAGCCAGCGGAAAACCCCGAAAACCTCGAAGAAACAACAATTTTCGCTCCTGAAACGGCGAAAATATCTTGCCAATAGATGGGGTTTGCCACCAACAGTCAGCAAGTGGAGCGGACCAGTCAATTCATCGGGCAGAGCCTAGCGTTTCTCGACGCGGTCGAGCGGGCGAGCCGCGCCGCGCCGCTCAACCGGCCGGTCTTGGTGATCGGTGAGCGCGGCACCGGCAAGGAGCTGATCGCCGAGCGGTTGCACCATCTGTCGTCGCGCTGGTCGGGCCCGCTGGTCACCATGAACTGCGCCGCGCTGCCGGAAAATTTGATCGAGGCCGAGCTGTTCGGCCACGAAGCGGGCAGTTTCACCGGCGCCTCCAAGACTCGTCACGGGCGCTTCGAAGAAGCCGACAGCGGGACTCTGTTCCTCGACGAACTGGCGACCCTGTCGTCGCCGGCGCAGGACCGGCTGCTGCGCGCGGTCGAATATGGCGAAATCACCCGGATCGGCGCGTCCAAACCGATTTCGGTCGACGTGCGGATCGTCGCCGCGACCAACGAGCATCTGCCCGGCCTGGTCGACCGCGGCCTGTTCCGCGCCGACCTGCTCGACCGGCTGTCGTTCGAAGTGGTGACGCTGCCGCCGTTGCGCGCGCGCAGCGGCGACATTCCATTGCTCGCCGAATATTTCGGCCGGCGCATGGCGGTCGAGCTCGAATGGACCAACTGGCCCGGATTCTCGCCGCGCCTGGTGGCCGAGATGGAAACCTATTCGTGGCCCGGCAACGTCCGCGAATTGCGCAACGTGGTCGAGCGCGCGGTGTATCGCGCCGAAGACCCCGAGCGGGCGATCGACGAGGTCCAGTTCGACCCGTTCCACTCGCCGTGGGCCATGGGCAGCATCGCTCCGCCGGTCGTGGCGGCGCCCCACGGCCAGCCGGATGGCGCGGAAGCGGCAATTTCAGCGGGTGTGGCTGCTGTGCCGTCGGCCATTCCCTCGGCGACAAGCGATTTCCGCTCGTCGGTGGCAAGCTACGAACGGGCTTTGCTCGAGGACGCGTTGCGCAAGAGCCGCTTCAATCAGCGCGCGACCGCCGCCGCCCTCGGCCTGAGCTATGACCAGCTTCGTCACGCCTTGAAACGCCATAAGCTTCAGGATTCTGCGACTTAAACCTTCGTTCGTTTGTCGAAATGGAGGTGTAACGACCCGCAGGGTCTGGTAGTTTGTCAGGCCTTGAAGCGAGGAGGTTCCAATGAGAGCAGTCTTCCTGTGTAGCGCTGCATTCGCACTGATGGGCATGGCCCCAACCGGTGCGGCCGTGATCTCCGTCGGCGGCAACTCCGCCCAAAGCTGTTACAATGCCGCCGCCGCCCGCGATGCGTCCGCCAATGCCATGCGCGACTGCAACACCGCGCTCGGCCAGGACGTGCTGCCCTACACCGATCTGGTAGCGAGCTACGTCAACCGCGGCGTGTTGCGGCTGATCCAGGCCGATTATCGCAGCGCCGAATCCGACTTCGACCGCGCCATGGCGTTGCAGCCGTCGCAGGCCGAAGCGTGGCTCAACAAGGGCATCGCCCGCTATCAGATGGGCGACACCAAGGCCGCGGTCGTGAACTTCGATCGGGCGATCGAGCTCCGCACGCGCTTCGCCGCTCTGGCCTATTTCGGCCGCGGACTGGCCAACGAGGACAATGGCGACATCAAGGCCGCTTATGCCGACCTCAAGCACGCGAGCCAGCTCAATCCCGAGTGGGATGCACCGCGGCAGGAGCTGACCCGCTTCCAGGTACGCAAGCACTCCTGATTGCCGCGCGCTTAAACTGCAGCGCACGACCAGTTTCTGTGAATCAGCCGCGCGGGCCCCCGTCCGCGCGGCTGAGCCGCATCCGATCAGGCCGGGCGGGCGGCCCTAGCTGCCCAGCGTCTGATAGGTCGCCATGGCGTAGAGCATCGGGATCGACAGCATGGTGTTGAGCCGCGACGCGACCATCGCGGTCCGCGCCGACTTGGCCTTGCTGGCATCGTCCGTCTCGACCAGGCCAAGTGCGCGCTTCTGGTTGGGCCAGATGATGAACCACACGTTGAACGCCATGAACAACGCCAGCCACATGCCGATACCGATCAGTTCGAAGCCGTCGCGGAAGGTCAGGGCCTCGACGATGTAATTCTTAACCCACGCCAGCAGCAGCCCGGTGAGGACGGTAAAGGCGGCGCCCCAGCGGAAGTAGAACAGAGCCTTGGGCGCGATATATTTGCTGACCGCGGGTTTAAGCTCGGCCGGGATGGTCGGCATGGTCGGGATTTGCACGAAGTTGAAATAATAGAGCAGCCCGATCCAGGTGATCGCGAAGAACACGTGGAGCCAGCGTAGCACCGCCTCGGCGGTCAGGATTTCGGCGTGGACCCCGGCCATCAGCGCGAGCGCAAGGCCGAGACCGATTCCCAGCACAAGGTTCAGATTGTCGAAGATTTTGCCCATTTTGATCCCCTGTTGCCGCCCCCTGGCGACGGCCCGTTCTACGGTGAGAGCGCGCCAGTCCGCAAGCGCCTGCGGACGAGCCGCGGACCCCGCGGGGGCTCGAATCGTTGTTGGGCGGTAGAGGAGACCAAGCCATGCCGTTCGAGCTGCCCGACCTGCCGTATCCGATCGATTCCCTGTCGCCGCACATGTCCGCGGAAACGCTTGAGTTTCACCACGGCAAACACCACCGCGCCTATGTCACCAAGACCAACGCGCTGGCGCCCGAGGCTGGGCTCGACGGCAAGTCGCTGGTCGAGGTGATCAGGGCCGCCAAGGACAAGGGCGCCGCCAAATTGTTCAACAATGCCGCCCAGCTGTGGAATCACAGCTTCTTCTGGCAATGCCTCGCGCCGGCCACCGGCCAGGCGCCGAGCGGCGACCTCAAGCAGCGGATCGAGCGCGACTTCGGCTCCGTCGATGCCTTGCTCGAAAAGCTCGCGACCGAAAGCGCCGAGCATTTTTCCAACGGCTGGGGCTGGCTGGTCCTCGACGGCGACACACTCAAGATTACGTCGCTGCATGATGCGGACGCGCCGCTGGTCCATGGCCTGACGCCATTGTTCACGCTCGATGTGTGGGAGCATGCGTACTACATCGATTATCGCAACGAACGGCCGCGCTTCGCCGCGACGGTGCTCAAGAATATCGTCAATTGGGACTTCGTCGCCCGCAACCTCGACGGCAAGGGCGCCGACCGCGCCGACCAGCAGCCGGCCACGGCCCGTCAGGCCGAGCCTATTGCTTGAGCCGGTAGCCGGTCTTGAAGATCCGGCCGATCACCGCGAGGCACAGCAAAAGGAAGGCGAAAGTCGCGGCGAGGCTGATCCCGACCGGCACATCGGCCTGGCCGAAGAAGGTCCAGCGGAAGCCGTTGATCAAATAGACCACCGGGTTGAACAAGGTGATGCTGCGCCACGGCTGGGGCAGCATGTCGATCGAATAGAATGCGCCGCCGAGGAAGGTCAGCGGGGTCACGACCAGCAGCGGGATGA
>JBDSGH010000057.1:0-5694 GCA_039919095.1 Sphingomicrobium sp.
GGATCCGTCCTACAGCCCGGTCATCACCGAGAAGGGCGGCGCGGTGAAGTACCAGGACCTGATCGAGAACCGGACGATGACCGAGGTCACCGACGAATCGACCGGCATCGCCCAGCGCGTCGTGACCGAGGACATGGCCAAGTCGAAAAAGGACACGCTTGCTCCGCGGCTGACCCTGACCGGCGCCGACGCCAAGGAAGCCGGGGTCTATCGCCTCGCTTCGGGCGCGATCGTGGCGATCGAGGACGGCCAGACGGTCGAGGCCGGCGAAGTGCTCGCCCGGATGCCGCGCGAAGCGGCCCGGACGCGCGACATCACCGGCGGCCTGCCGCGCGTTGCCGAGCTGTTCGAGGCGCGCAAGCCGAAGGAAAATGCGATCATCGCCAAGGTCTCGGGCAAGGTCTCGTTCCGCAAGGACTATAAGGCCAAGCGCAAGATCGCGATCATCCCCGACGATGGTTCGGATGCGGTCGAGTATCTGGTGCCGAAGTCGAAGGTGATCGACGTCCAGGAAGGCGATTACGTGAAGCGCGGCGACAATCTCGTCGGCGGTTCACCCGATCCGCATGACATCCTCGAAGTCTTGGGCGTCGAGGCGCTGGCCGAATATCTCGTCAGCGAGATCCAGGAGGTCTACCGGCTTCAGGGCGTGAAGATCAACGACAAGCACATCGAGGTGATCGTTCGCCAGATGCTGCAGAAGGTCGAGATCACCGATGGCGGCGACACGACTTTGCTCAAGGAGGAGCAGGTCGATCGCGAGGAGATGGACGAGGCCAATTCGAGGCTCGACAAGAAGCAGCGGCCGGCCGAGGGCAAGCCGATCCTGCTCGGCATCACCAAGGCGTCGCTGCAGACCCGCAGCTTCATCTCGGCGGCGTCGTTCCAGGAGACTACGCGGGTCCTCACCGAAGCCGCCGTTCAGGGCAAGATCGACACGCTCAACGGGCTCAAGGAGAATGTCATCGTCGGCCGCCTGATCCCGGCCGGGACCGGCGCCGGGATGAACCGCCTGCGGGTTGCGGCATCGAGCCGCGACACCGCTCTTCGAGCGGCCCAGCGCAAGATCCAGGAATCGCTGATCCTGCCCAACAGCGCGGCCGAACAGCATGCGGCCGAGCTCGCCCAGGGTCCGGAAGCGGCATTCAACGCCGATCCGCTGGCGGCGGTGACCCCGTCGGGCCACGGTCTCGATGCCGATGCCGGGGAATATCTAAAAACCTGATCGGGGTCGGTCCCGCTGATCCCGCTGCCACTCGCGGCGGACACGACAAAAAAGGGCCCCGCCGGCATGACGCCGGCGGGGCCCTTCTTGTTTCGGTGGGTTAATCTGGCCGAGTTTTAAGCCGGCTTAGCAGTTTCCACCGTTCATGGTGTTCTGCGTGCAATTGGCTGCCGAATTCACGTCAGCGGCAGCGCCGCGGACCGTGTTGCAAGCCGCCATTGCCAAACCCGCTCCAACCAGAGCGACGGTCACCAGCTTACGAACCATAGTCAATTCTCCCTTTAGAAGGCGAAACGACCATGGCCGAAATCAGGTAGCGTTGTCGACTGCGTTCGCGGCCGAATTCACGTCGGTCGCAGCACCGCGCACGGTGTTGCAGGCGGCGACGGTGAGCGCGCCACCAATCATTGCCAAAGTCAGTATCTTGCGAACCATGTTCATTTCTCCCTCTAACTGTTCAACTGAACGCGGTAAGCACCAAAGCGCTCCATTCCGCTACCGGAATTTTCTCTCCGCTGGCCGTTATTCGCCCTAGATCGCCACGGGGGCGGCGATATGTGGATGCGGATCATAGCCTTCGAACGCGAAATCCTCGGGCTCGTAGCTGTCGATCGCCTGCCCGCGGTCGTTGAGCACCAGGCGCGGCAGCGGCCGCGGGTCGCGGCCCAATTGCAGCCGCGCCTGGTCGAGATGGTTGGAATAAAGGTGGCAATCGCCGCCAGTCCATACGAACACCCCCGGTTCGAGCGCGCACTCGCGCGCCAGCATGTGGGTCAGCAGCGCGTAACTGGCGATGTTGAACGGTACGCCGAGGAAGATGTCGGCGCTGCGCTGATAGAGCATGAGGTTGAGCCGCCCGCACGCCGCCTGGGTCTGGAACAGGCAATGGCACGGCGCCAGCGCCATCCGGTCGAGCTCGCCCGGGTTCCACGCGGTGACGATTTGGCGGCGCGATGATGGTTCGCGCTTAATCAGATCGATCAGCCCGCGGATCTGGTCGATGTGGCGCCCGTCGGCGGTTTCCCAGTCGCGCCACTGCTTGCCGTAGACCGGGCCGAGGTCGCCGTCGGCGTCGGCCCACTCGTCCCAGATCTTGACGTTGCGCTCGTTGAGCCAGCGGATGTTGGTGTCGCCGTTGAGGAACCACAGCAATTCGACAATGATCGAGCGCAGGTGGAGCTTCTTGGTCGTCAGCAACGGGAAGCCGTCGGCCAAGTCGAACCGCATTTGCGCTCCGAAATGCGACAGCGTGCCGGTTTCGGTGCGGTCCATCTGCTCGACCCCATGGTCGAGAATCTGCCGCATCAGGTCGAGATATTGCTGCATCGAAGGCCATCCCTAGACGCTGCGCGAGCGCGCTCCAAGAGCGGCCGACCAACTCCGATACGGTTCATGTTTGCGTCGCGTCGGACGCGGTTGAAGTGGCTGGCGGGGCCGGCTCCGCTTAGTCTTGCAAGCATGAGGATCCAGCGTTCCCAACCGCCTGTGAAGCTCGACGGCCTTCCGGCCGCACGCAAGTTCTTCGCCGGCTGCATGGCCGAATCCGGTCCGGACCGCGAGACGCTGTGGGTCGCCCATTTGGACCGCGAGGCGCGCTGCATCCACCTCACCCCGCACCTTGGCGACAGTTGCGGCGCGGTCTTCCCGCTCCACGCCATTATCGCCGATGCGGTCATCCACGGCAGCGCCGCGATTGTCCTGGCCCACAACCACCCGAGTGGCGACGCTACTCCGAGCGCGGCCGATTGCCGCGCCACGCGGCGGCTGGCGTCGGCGGCCGAGGCGCTCGATTGCGCGGTGATCGACCATCTGGTGTTCGCCGGCTCCGACTGCACGAGCCTGCGCAACCTGGGCCTGCTCTAGCGCGCGCGTTGCATCTGGCCCCGAGCCGACCCGGTTGGCCGCCACGCGAACGGCTGGGACTAGCCCGTGCAGGGCTTGATCGCCGACGGCAGCGGACGCGGCGCGGCGATCTTGAAGGTCGCCAGATAGGAATCGCCGCCAGTCAGCATACGCAATTGCTGGCGCTTCAAGCCAAGCCCGGCAAACTCGCACGTCAGTAGCGGCGGCGGAATGCCGTGGCGCTTGGTCGGCCGGTCGGAATCGACCACGACCACCTCGCCGTCGGGCTTGAGGCCTTGGCGCAAGTGCCACAGGAAGGCGTAGGGCGACTGCACCTCGTGGTACATGTGGACCAGGAAGATGCGGTCGAACGAGTGCGCCGGAAGCATCGGATCGTCGGGCTTGCCGAGCAATACCGCGACATTGTCGAGCCGCTCGCGCTGGACCCGCTGGACCAGCCGTTCGCGGGTTTCGTCGAAAATGTCTTCAGCCAGGACGCGGCCGCGGGTCCCGACGGCCGGCGCCAGGCGGATGGTGTAATAGCCCTCGCCCGCACCGACATCGGCGACCCACATGCCGGGCTTGATCGACGACAGCTCCATCACCTGCTCGGCCTCGCCCAGCCGGTCGCGCGCGTCCTCGGTCGAGAAGCTGTCGCCGACGATCGGCGACACCGGCCGGTCCGGCGCGGGGAACCGCTGAGGGTCCGGCGCCTGGCGGCAGGCGGCAACGAGCAGCAGCACGCCCAGCGCTGACAGGCGGGCGGTCCGCACCGGTTTAGTCGACATCCTCGACCTCGACTTTCTCGCCGGTCACGCGCTGCGACAAAGCGGCGGCCATGAAGCGGTCGAGATCGCCGTCGAGCACGTCGCCGGGCGAAGTCGAGGTGACCCCGGTGCGCAGGTCCTTGACCAACTGGTAGGGCTGCAGGACGTAGCTGCGGATCTGGTGGCCCCAACCGATGTCGGTCTTGGCCGCGTTGGCGGCATCGGATTCGGCCTCGCGGCGCTGCAGTTCGGCCTCGTACAGCCGCGCTTTCAGCTGCTTCATCGCCTCCGCCCGGTTCTTGTGCTGCGAGCGCTGGTTCTGGCACGCGACCACGATCCCGCTCGGCACATGGGTGATGCGCACCGCGCTGTCGGTGGTGTTGACGTGCTGCCCGCCGGCGCCCGAGGCGCGGTAGGTGTCGATCCGCAAATCGGCCTCGTTGACCTCGATGTCGATGTCGTCGTCGACCTCGGGATAGACCCACACCGAGGCGAAGCTGGTGTGGCGCCGGGCCGAGCTGTCGTAGGGGCTGATCCGGACCAGCCGGTGGACCCCGCTCTCGGTCTTGAGATTGCCATAGGCATTGTCGCCCTTGACCAAGAGGGTCGCCGACTTGATCCCGGCCTGCTCGCCCGAATGATGGTCGATCAGCTCGACCTTCATCCCGTGGCGCTCGCCCCAGCGGGTGTACATCCGGCTCAGCATCTCGGCCCAATCCTGGCTTTCGGTGCCGCCGGCGCCGGCGTTGACCTCGATATAGCTGTTGTTGGCGTCTGCCTCCCCGGCGAGCAGCGCCGCGACCTTGTCGCGCTCGGCGCGCTCGGCAAGGTCAGCGAGGCTCTTGACCGCCTCGAGCACGAGCGGCTCGTCACCCTCGGCTTCGGCCATCTCGATCAGCTCGGCGGTGTCGCTCAACTCGCGCTCGATCGCCTTGGTGGCGTTGATCGCCTCGTCGAGCCGGCGGCGCTCGCGCATCACCTCCTGCGCCGCCTTGGGATCGTCCCACAGCGCCGGTTCCTCGACCTTGGCGTTGAGCTCGTCGAGCCGGCGATGCGCGCGGTCCCAGTCGAGGAATCGCCGCAGCAGCGCGGTCGCGGCGTTGATCTGGTCGATATGAGCTTGCGCTTCGGCGCGCATGATCTTCTCCGTTTTGCTCGTGCCAGAGCCTGGATGGGGTTCCCGCAAGCGCGGAAACGTTTCGCATTTCGCTTATTAAGTCGCCGGCGGCGTTGGCAAGGGATTGCTCGGCGGAAGCGCCGCGCCGGCCGGCCGCAGCGGGCTCGCAGCATGCGCGCGGCGAACAACCGGTTCGTCCTTGCCCGGGCGGGTGCCGGCTGCCGTGGCCTGGTCGGCGTGGTTGCGGCGGAACGAGCGCCGCGGTTCGGTCTGCGGCTGGAATGCTTCCCAGATCACCGCCGACTTGGGGTCTTCCTCGGTCGGGAAGGTGCCAAGCACGCGGCGGCCGCTGGCGCGATCGATCCGTGCCCAGCGGATTCCGGCCGGCGCGACGAACGGGATCTTGGGCATTCCGGCGAACGCGGTCTGCGCGAACTGCTTGAAGATCGGCGCCGCGACCCGGCCGCCCTGGGCATAGCCGCCGAGGCTGCGCGGGTGGTCGTAGCCGAGATAGACGCCGGCGACGATTTCGGGTGAGCCGCCGACGAACCAAACGTTGGTCGGGCCCGAGGTCGTCCCGGTTTTGCCGAACAGCGGCCGGTCGAGGTCGCGCAGCACGGTCGCGGTGCCGCGCTGGACGACCCCTTCCATGATGTGGACCATCTGGAACGCGGCCATCGGCTCGAGCAACTGCCGGGTCCTGAGCGGCGGCCGCGGCATCGCCTGCCCGTCCCATTCGGCGG
>JBDSGH010000058.1:0-3017 GCA_039919095.1 Sphingomicrobium sp.
ATGCGCCGCCTGACGCCCGACGAGGAAGCGATAATGCGGATCGAAATGCGCTCCAAGCGCGGGGTTTCGCGCAAGACCGCCAAGGACGTTGCAGTCGACGCTCAGGGGGTCGCTGCGAAATATCCGCAAAGCTATCCGGTCCAGCTCGAGCTGGCCGAGGCCGAGCTCGATGCTGAACGCTATCCCGAGGCCGAGGCGGCCGCCGACCGGGCGATGGCGCTCACCCCCAAGTCGGTCGAAGCCAGGATCTTCAAGGGCCGGGTCTACCTTGAGCGCGGCCGAACCGACCCCAAGCAGCTGCCGATCGCCCGCACCTGGTTCACCCAGGCGTTCCACCTCGACCGCGACAATGCCGTCCCCCTGTTCTCCAATTACATGACCTATTTCCGCGCCGGCGGACCGATCCCGGAGACCGCTCTGGTCGGGCTCGAACGGTCATTCGAGCTGGCGCCGTTCGACGGCGAGGTCCGCCTGGTCCTGGCCCGTCAGCTGCTCGCCGAGAAGAAGGGCAAACTGGCCCGCTCGGTGATCATTCCCTTCGCCCTCGCGCCGCATGAGTCCAAGGGTGCCAAGGCGCTGCGCGACGTGGTCGACCTGATCGACGCCAACCAGGTCGACCAGGCCTACACCAAGCTCGCGGCCGAGATGGACCGGCAGGAAAAAGCCGCCAAGAGCGGCAAGGAAGAGGACTGGCGATAGCCTAGAGGTCGAGCGCGCGCTGGCCGGTTGCCGCTTCGGCGTCGAGCAGCTTGCGCTTGCGCTCGATCCCGCCGGCATAGCCGCCAAGGCTGCCGTCGCTGCGCACCACGCGGTGGCACGGGATCAGCACCGCGACATGGTTGGCGCCATTGGCCGAGCCGGTCGCGCGCACCGCGCCGGGCTTGCCGACCGCGGCGGCGATCTGCGCGTAGCTGCGGGTCTCGCCGACCGGGATCTTCCTCAACTCACGCCACACCGCTTCCTGGAACGCGGTCCCGGCGACATCGAGCGGCAAATTTTGGGCCGCGCTGGGCCGTTCGATCGCGCTCAGCGCGCCCGCGACCAGTTCGGCCATCGAGCCGTCGTCGGCGATCAGCCGGGCGTTGGGGAAGAAGCGCTGGAGCGATTCCACGCTGTCGTCGAAGGTCAGCCGGCAAATGCCCTTGGGCGTGGTCGCGATCAGCATTGGCCCGAGCGGGCTGTCGAAAATCGTCCAGCGAATCGTCTCGCCGCGCCCGCCGTCGCGCCACGCCGACGGGGTCATGCCGAGCCGCTCCTTGGCGTCGGCGTAAAAGCGGCTCGGCGCGCCATAGCCCGAATCATAGATCGCTTCGGTCACCGACTTGTCCTCCTTGAGTTCGGCCTCGGCCCGCTTGGCCCGCAGTGCGCGTGCATATTGCGCCGGCGAAACCCCGACATCGCGCGTGAACAGCCGTTGGAAATGGTGCGGCGCATAGCCCACCGCGGCCGCCAGCCGGTCGAGGCTCGGCGCTTCGTCCTCAGCCTCGATGATTTCGATCGCCCGAGCCACTGCCGCGCGGTCGCGGCCAATCTCGTCCGGCCGGCAGCGTAGGCACGCCCGATAACCGGCGCCGCGCGCCGCCTCGGGGTCGAGGAAGAATTCGACATGCTCGCGCTTGGGCCGCCGCGCCGGGCAGCTCGGCTTGCAATAGATGCCGGTCGTCCTGACCGCCCCGATCACCCGCCCGTCCCACGACCGGTCGCGCGCCTCGAACGCCGCCCAGGCCTGGCTCTCATCGATGGTTTTCATCAGCACGGCACCCAAATACGCCCGTCGCTTGCCCTATGCATCCCGCGCATTGCGTTCAAACATTTCAGCATCCGCCTTGCATCGTTTTGGCCCCCCTGCTAGGGGCGCGCCATCCCATCGGGGCGTGCGGTTTCGGCCGATTACGCGCCCCATTTTCACGATGGGGCACATTTCCAAGTCTGGAGCTTTGGGCGCGTGGAGACATCCGGCGGCATTCAAGCCAGCTTAGCAGGGCGCTATGCGTCCGCTTTGTTCGGCCTGGCGCGCGACGAACGGCAAATCGACGCGGTCAGCCGCAGCCTCGATGCTGTTGGCTCGGCGCTTGCTGATTCGCGCGAGTTTGCCGGGCTCGCGGCCAGCCCGCTGGTCAGCCGCAAGGACGCCGCCAAGGCGTTCGCGGCGCTCGCCCCCGAGCTTGAGCTTGATCCGATCACCGCGCGCTTCCTGGGCGTGCTGGCGCGCAACGGGCGTAAGAACGAGCTGCGGCCGATCATCCGCGCATTCAAGCGCATCGCCGCCGATCATCGCGGCGAGATCAGCGCCGAAGTGACCACCGCTCACCCGCTCAAGGACGACCAGGTGACTGCGCTCAAGGCCCAGCTCAAGAGCCGCGCCGGGCGCGACGTCACGCTCGAGACCCAGGTCGATCCCAATATTCTTGGCGGAATCGTGATCAAGCTCGGCAGCGAGATGATCGACGCTTCGATCCGCACCAAACTCAACAGACTCGCGTCTGCGATGAAAGGCTGAACATGGACATCCGCGCCGCTGAAATCTCCCGCGTCATTCGCGACCAGATCGCGAATTTCGATTCGGACGCCGAGGTTTCGGAAGTCGGCACCGCGCTTTCGGTCGGTGACGGCATCGCCCGCATCCACGGCCTCGACAACGTCCAGGCGGGCGAGATGGTCGAGTTCGAGAATGGCACCAAGGGCATGGCCCTCAACCTCGAGGCCGACAATGTCGGCGTCGTGATCTTCGGCTCGGACGCCGAGATCAAGGAAGGCTCGACCGTCAAGCGCACCGGCACCATCGTCGACGTGCCGATCGGCAAGGGCCTGCTCGGCCGCGTGGTCGACGCGCTCGGCAACCCGATCGACGGCAAGGGCCCGATCGAGGCGACCGAGCGCAGCCGGGTCGAAGTCAAGGCGCCGGGCATCATTCCGCGCAAATCGGTCCATGAGCCGGTCCAGACCGGCCTCAAGGCGCTCGACGCTTTGGTCCCGATCGGCCGCGGCCAGCGCGAGCTGATCATCGGCGACCGCCA
>JBDSGH010000059.1:0-6049 GCA_039919095.1 Sphingomicrobium sp.
TCGATCTCGCGCGTCGCCGCGGCGAGCACTCGGCCGCGGTCGATCAGATAGGTTTCGGCGGTATAGGTTCCGACCGGCACCTGGCTCGGGATGGCAATGGTCGCGCGATACAGCACGCTCTGGTTGATCTCGACCCCGTGGGGATGCTCGGCGTAGAGCCCCTGGCGACGGCGCAGGTCGAGCAGCCCGGCTTCGAACCGGCGCTCCTTTTCGGGCAGCGCGCCGCCGCCGGGCGATAATTGCAGGTTCTGCAGCCCCATTTCATAGATTGAGGCGGTGCGCTCATCGACCAGCTGCGCGATCGGGCGCGACGACGCCACCGCGTAGAACGACGGCGCCGAGCGGAACCGGTTGGAATCGGCGTTCATCCAGATCCCGGCTAGTTTCTGCTTTTCGCGCAGCACGATCGGCTCGACCGGGCCGCGCAGGACGACGACGATGTCGGCCGGGCGCGCCGGCGGGCGGCCGCCGGGGTAGAGGATCGCTCCGAACAGCAGCAATTGGGCGCCGGTGAAACTGTAGCGGATCTCGACCTTGCGCGACGAGATATCGGGCACCAGCACCGGCTTGGCCGCCGCGATCAGGAACACGGACAGCGCCGCCGCGGCGAGCGAGGCCGGCCGCGCCGTCACAAATATTCGATCGAGTAGATTTCGTCGGGCCGCCAGGCGAGGCCAAGCGCCATGCGCAGCCCGACCAGCAGGATGATCACCCCAAGCGCGAGCCGCAGCAGGTCGGGCTTGAGGCGGGTCGTCAGCATCGCTCCATATTGTGCGCCGATCACCCCGCCGACGAGCAGCAGCCCGGCCAGCACGATATCGACCGATTGGGTGGTGACGGCGTGGGTAAAGGTCGCCGCCGCGCTGACCGCGAGGATCATCACCAGGCTGGTCCCGATCACCACCCGGGCTGACATGCCGAGCAGATAGATCATCGCCGGAACCAGGATGAAGCCGCCACCGATGCCGAGCAGCATGGTCAGCATGCCGGCGACGAAACCGAGCGCCAGCGGCGCCAGCGGCGAAACATACAGGCCCGAAGTGTAGAACCGCCAGCGCAGCGGCAGCGACGCGACCCAGCGGTTGTGGCGCGGACGGCTTTCGGCCTTGGTCTCGGGCACGTAGCCCAGCGCGACCAGCGAATCCTTGAGCATCAGGCCACCGATCCCGACCAGCAGCAGAACGTAGAGCGAGCCGATCACGAGGTCGATCTGGCCGCTCGCCTGGAGCATCCGGAACAAGGCCGCGCCGGCGAGCGATCCGAAGATGCCGCCGACGATCATGACCCCGGCCATCTTGAAATCGACTCCGCCGCGCTGCCAATGGACCATCGCGCCCGACACGCTGGCGCCGGTGATCTGGGTCGTCGCGGAAGCCACCGCGACCGCCGGCGGAATGCCGTAGAAGATCAGCAAAGGCGTTGTCAGGAAGCCGCCGCCGACTCCGAACATGCCCGACAGCAGGCCCACCAGCAGCCCCAACGCGACAATCAACAGCGCGTTGACCGACTGACCGGCGATCGGAAGGTAAATGTCCATGTCGAAGGGCAATGCCTAGCCGCAAAGCACGGCCAAGGCCAAGCTGCGGAACGACCGGTCGACGGCGACTCGAAAGTTGGCGGCGCCTCAGAAATCCGCGGCGAGCGTCACGGTCGGGCCCGATCCGGGCTCGGCGTTGCCGACCAGCCGATAGCGGTAGTCGAGATGGACCCGCATATTATTGCGCACGCGCAGCGATACCCGCGGCCCGATGTCGATCCGATACAGCCCCGGCTGCGCTCCGCCCCACAGGCCGAAGCCGGCCCAGAAGTGCCCGAACAGCGGCCGCGTCAGGGTCGCTCCGCCGTCGATGAACAGGTCGCGTTGGCGGACTCCGACGACCCCGCCCTGGACGTAGCCGTCGAGGTCCAGTCCCAATGGCACCGACCGCTGGTAAACCCCGCCTTCGAGGAACATGGCAAAGGCCGAGCGGCCACCATAACTGCCGATCGCCTGTCGCCGCTCGACCGTCAGCGAGACCGGGATTGAGCGGAACGGAGTCAGCCGAACGCCGCCCGCAACTTCGCCGCCGCGTGTACCGCCGACCGGCGAACTGCCGCGCAGCGAAGCGGCGATGCCTGGGGCGAACAGATAGGTCAGCCGGGTTCCGGCCTGGCTTCCACCGAGGGTCCCGCCGGTCGCCAGCGAGCTTGGTCCCGGCACTCCGCGCAGCAGCGCCCAGGCCGACAGCTGGAGTCGGTCGAGCCGGGCCTGGACCGTCGCCTGCGGGAAGCTCTGGTGGGACGTGGTGGTCGACGAACGCTGGATCGGCATCGCGATCGAGGCCATTTGCGCCAGCGGCCACTCGTCGAGCTGCGGAATCGGCGCATAAAACACCGCGGCCGGCTCCGCCTGGATTGGCGGGAGCCGGCCGGGCCGGGGGTCGGGCAGGGTTGCATGGGCGTAGGGGACGCCAGCGGGTGGGCCGACCGGATAGAAATAGATTGGCCCCGGGGCCGGCGTCGGGGCCGGCAATTGCGCGGTCTGGGCGGCGGCCGGGGTGGCGACCTGGACGGGCGAGGGGACGGCCTGCTCGACGACCGGATCGAGAGCCGGGAAGTCGGTCGCGGCAATCGGCGGGGTGCTGCTCGCCGCGACCGCCCGCGGCGGCGGCTCGGCTCGCCCGAGCGTGAACACGTCGCTGCCCGGCAAGGCCCCGAGCGTGACCGCGCGCAAACCGGTCCAGCCGATCACCGCTACGGCTAGGAAGCGCAGCGAGGCGCTCATTGCGCCAGTTCGGTCGGGAAGATGTGCGAGGTCTTGTCCCAGCGCCGCGGGCCGCCGCTCAAGTGGATCGAGATCGCCCGCCCGGTGGCGAGGATGGCAATGACATTGCCGACCACCATCCGCGGCACCGACAGCACGCCCTGGCCGATGCCGTAGGCGGAGGTCGTGAACGCAGCGCGCATCAACACTCGCCAGCCGAGCAGCCAGGCGTTGATCTGCAGCAGCGTGACCAGCGTCGGGTCGAGCCGCGCCTGAACCGGGGCGCCGAGCATTTCGGCAATCCACAGCTGCGACCACAGGAATGCGGCGGAATAACCGGCGACGAGCAGCAGCGCGGCGAGCGGGCCGCGCCGGTCGCGCATCCGCATCCACCGTTCGCCGAGGCCACCGCGCCAGCCGAGCCGGTCCCAGCCGACGATCGCGATCCCGCCCAGCCAGCGCGCTTTCTGGCGCACGGCGATGCTCAGGCTCGACGGGAAGTGGCCGCGGCTGGCGACCACCGAACGGCCGCCCGGGGCCGCCGGAATGCGCACGAACATGGTCTTGAGGCCAAGCGCGCCGACCCTCAGGCCGAGCTCGTAATCTTCGGTCATGCTGCCGCCGACAAACGGCCGCCCGTCGTGCATCGCGGCAATCCGGGCGAGTGGTTCGCGCGCGATCGCACAGCCCACCCCGGCAAGCGGGATCGACGCTCCGACCGCTTCGCGAACGACCATCTCCTTCGCGTGGGCTTCGGCGAATTCGTCGCAATAATGGCCGCTGATCCACTGCGACGAGGGATCGATCAGCGGCAGCACCGGCAGCTGGATGACTCCGGCGCGCTCGATCAACTGGTCGAACAAGGCAAGCTCGAGCGGATGGACCACATCCTCGGCGTCGTGGAGCACGATCGCCTTGGCCGGCTGCTGGGTGACTAGTTCATGGGTCAGCAGCGCGTCGTACAGATAATTGAGGCAATCGGCCTTGGTGGTCGGCCCGTCGGCGTCGACCATCACCGCTTCGATCCGCCCGTCGACCACGCTGGCGATGGCCGCGGCGGTGGCCGGGTCGTTGCGATAATAACCGACGAAAATTCGGTAATCGGGGTGCTGGATGCGCCGCAGCGTGGCGCGCAGCATCGACGCGATGACCGAGGCTTCGTCCCACGCCGGAACCAGGATGGCGATGAAGCCGGGATCCCCACCACTCGCGAGCTTGCTCGCATAGGCCCGCGGAAAGCGGCTGTAGACGACCGCCGCGCGCCACGCCCGGCGCGCGAAATAGATCAGGTCGACGAGGATGTCGTTGGCCGCGAAGATCAGGAATCCGATCCCCGCGAACAACGCCAGCTCGGCCGCGATGCGCGTAAAAAGTTCAGCTGCGTCCATCATTGCAGTGCCGCTAATGCGACGCTGACAGATCATGTGGCGAGTGGCGGGATCGGTACATTGCGCGGCCTCCAGACAGGAGTCGAGGAACCGAGCAACCCAACCGTTGCATAACCTAAGTTAAGAAACAAGCTTCATCCGAAATGGACCGGTCCCATTGTGGGCAGCTTGGGCTATCAAGCGCTTGTGCTCATTTCGCCCCGCCCGCTCCGTTTCCTGCTGGCCGCGGCGGCGCTTGCCCTGCTGGTGCCGTCAGCGGCCGAGGCCAGGGCGCAAATCCTCGCTGCCCAGGGCAGCTGGGCGGCGCTCAAATATGGCGATCGCTGCGAAGCGGTGTCGCGACCGCTGCTGCCGGCGGCGCGGCGCCAGCCCGAGGCCCGCGCCGGCTTCAGCTTCGCGGGCGCCGCCGGGCAGGGCCAGTTCCATGTCCGGCTGAGTCGCATTCCGCGCCCGGCGTCGAGCATCATGCTGACCATCGGCGACCGGCCTTTCCTGCTGCTGGCCCAAAGCGATTGGGCGTGGAGCCGCGGCGCGTTGCAGGAATCGGCGATCCTCGAGGCGGCGCGCGGCGCGACCTCGATGCGGGTCGAGGCGCGCGATTCGGCCGGTCGCCGCTTCGCCGATCATTATTTGCTCAATGGCGCCCCGACCGCAATCGATGCGGCGGCGGCCGGCTGCGCTGGCAAAAGCTAGGCCGCGTCTCTAGATAGGCCGCTCGCAATGACCGTCGTAACCGCCTTGATGCCGATTCCCGGCGCCATCGATCCCGTCCCCGTGGCGCGCGCGCCGCAGCTCCGCGCCGACGGCCGGGTCGAGTTGGTCGGGCTGGCCAAGGACGCCATCCGCGCCGCGCTCGAAGAACAGGGCCTCGAACCGAAGCAGACCAAGCTGCGCGCCAAGCAATTGTGGCACTGGATCTACCACCGCGGGGTCAGCGACTTCACCGCCATGACCGACATCGCCAAGGCGCAGCAGCCGTGGTTCGCTGAGCGCTTCGTGATTTCGCGGCCCGAAGTGATCGAGGCCCAGGTGTCGTCCGACGGCACCCGCAAATGGCTACTTCGGACCCACGACGGCAACGACTTCGAAATGGTCTTCATTCCCGATGCCGACCGCGGCACCTTGTGCGTCTCGAGCCAGGTCGGCTGCACGCTCAACTGCACCTTCTGCCACACCGGCACGATGCGGCTGGTGCGCAACCTCGACCCGTCGGAAATCGTCGGTCAGGTCATGCTGGCGCGCGATGGCTTGGGCGAATGGCCGTCCCAGCCCGAGGGGCGGATGCTGACCAACATCGTCATGATGGGCATGGGTGAGCCGCTCTACAATTTCGACAATGTCCGCGACGCGCTCAAGATCGTCATGGATGGCGACGGATTGGGCCTGTCCAAGCGCCGGATCACGCTGTCGACCTCGGGCGTGGTGCCGATGATGGCCCGCGCCGGGGCCGAGATCGGAGTCAATCTCGCGGTCTCGCTGCACGCCACCAACAAGGCGGTGCGGGACGAAATCGTGCCGCTCAACCGCAAGTACGGGATCGAGCAATTGCTCGAGGCCTGCGCCGCTTATCCGGGAGCCAACAACGCGCGCCGGATCACGTTCGAATATGTCATGCTCAAGGACAAGAACGACAGCGACGCCGACGCCCGTGAGCTGGTCCGGCTGATCCGCAAGTACGACCTTCCGGCCAAGGTCAATCTGATCCCGTTCAACCCGTGGCCCGGCGCCGCCTACGAATGCTCGACCCCGGAGCGAATCCGTGCGTTTTCGAACATCGTCTTCGAAGGCGGTATTTCGGCCCCGGTGCGCACTCCGCGGGGGCGTGACATCGACGCCGCCTGCGGGCAATTGAAGACCGCATCGGAACGCAAGCGGCGCGCTTGAAGAGGGCTCGGCAATGGCATTGATCGGCAGGCTG
>JBDSGH010000060.1:0-9292 GCA_039919095.1 Sphingomicrobium sp.
CTGCGCTTTCTCCAGGAACGGGTGATCGAGCGCATCGGCGGTCGGCAGCCGATCCCGGTCGACACCCGCGTGGTGTGCGCGACTCACCAGGACCTCGAGGCGATGATCGCCACCGGGCGCTTCCGCGAGGATCTGTATTACCGGCTCGCCGAAGTGGTCGTGAAAATCCCGTCGCTGGCCGAGCGGCCGGGCGACTCGGTCTTGCTCGCGCGCCATTTCGCCAATCAATTTGCGCGCGAGATGAACCCCAAGGTCTACGGGCTTGCGCCCGACGCCCTTGCCGCCATCGACGGCCATGCGTGGCCGGGCAACGTCCGTGAGCTCGAGAACCGCATCAAACGGGCGGTGATCATGACCGACGCTAGGATGATTTCGGCCGAAGACCTCGACCTGCCGGGCCGCGCCGGCGAGGCGCCGGTGACGATCAACCTGCGCGCCGCGCGCGAAGTCGCCGACCGCCGCGCCATCCGCCAGGCGATGAGCCGCACCGAGAATAATATCTCGAGCGCCGCCAAGCTGCTCGGTATCAGCCGGCCGACGCTTTACGACTTGCTCAAGCAGTACCAACTGCAAGCGTGAGGCAGCGTTCGACGAACGTCCTTGCCTGACCCGGTCGGGCGGCTATCGTCGGCGGCGATAGCGACAGCCGGGGATGATCATGGACCGCCGCGAATTTCTCTGGACGAGCGGCGCTGCCGCTTTGTCCCTGCCCTTCCTTTCGAGCTGCGCGGCGCGTGCCGTCGCGCCAATTCCGGCTCCCGTACCGGAGCCGGCGTTGCCGGTCGTGGCCGGCGCATCGGGCGACACCGCGCTCAACCAATTGTTCGAAGCCATCTTCCAAGAGCAGGTTCGGACGTCACCGCTCTCGGCGACTTTTCTGGGCCTCGACAAAGGCGAGCTTGCGTCCCTTAAATCCCGGCTCGACACGCGGCCCGACCAGCAGGCGCGGGTCGAGGAGACTGCGCGCACCAACAAGTTCATCGGCTGGCTCGAAGCTGTTCCCGAAGCGGGTCTGTCCCCCGCCGCCCAACTCAATCGCGAAGTGGTGCTGTGGGACCTCAAGACCGGCAACATCGGGCCGGAACGGTTCGACATCTCCAACCCGCAAAGCCCGTATGTGATCAGCCAGCAGGACGGCGCCTATTTCTCGATCCCCGACGCGCTCGATTCCGCCCACACCATTGAAACCGCAGCCGACGCCGAAGCCTATCTTTCACGCCTGTCGCAATTCGCCACCGTGCTCGACAACGAAACCACCGAACAGAAACGGCAGGCCGCCCGCGGCTTTCTCGCGCCCGGCTGGTCGCTCGATCTGGCGCTCGGCCAGATGCGTCAGCAGCGCGAGCCGGCCGCGGCGCAAAGCACGATGGCCGGTTCGGTCGCGCGGCGCACGGCGGCCAAGGGCATTGCCGGCGACTGGCGGGCCCGCGCCGCCAAGATCATCGCCGACGAAGTCTATCCGGCGCTCGACCGGCAGATTGCCGCCGTGACGGCGCTCAAGCCAGGCACGGCGGCCGGCGACGGCCTGTGGCGAGTTCCCGACGGCGGCGAGGTTTACGCTGCGGCCTTGGCCGAGGCGACCACTACCAACTACACGCCCGAAGACGTCCACCAGATCGGGTTGCAGCAAGTCGCCGAGATCAGTGCCGAGCTCGACACCATCCTGCGCGACGCGGGCTACACCAGCGGCAGCGTCGGCGACCGGCTAACCGCGCTCAACAAGTCGCCGGCCCAGCTCTACCCAAGCACCGATGCCGGCCGCACCGAGCTCATCGCCAGCCTCAACCAGGGCGTAAAGGCGATGTACGCCAAGCTGCCCCAGGCATTTGCGACACTGCCCAAGCAACCACTCGAGATTCGCCGGGTTCCCCCCGAGATCCAGAACGGCGCGCCGAACGGCTATTATCGGCCAGCCACGCTCGACGGCTCGCGCCCGGCGATTTACTTCATCAACCTCAAGAGCACCGCCGACTGGCCCAAATATTCTCTGCCCGCGCTGACTTATCACGAGGGCGTTCCCGGCCATCACCTACAGCTCAGCATCGCCCAATTGTCGGGCGAACTGCCAATGCTTCGGCGGATCGCATTCTACTCGGCCTATGGCGAAGGCTGGGCGCTCTATTCGGAGCAGCTCGCCGATGAGCTTGGCGGCTATCACGGCATCGAGCGCGCCGGCTATCTCCAGTCGTTCCTGTTCCGCGCCGAGCGGCTGGTGGTCGACACCGGCCTCAACGCCAAGCGCTGGAGCCGCGAGCAGGCGGTCGATCATATGATCAAGGCGACCGGCTTCCCGCGCCCAAGGGTCCAGCGCGAAATCGAGCGCTATTGCGCGTCGCCGGGCCAGGCTTGCAGCTACAAGATCGGCCACATCGCCTGGACCAAGCAGCGCGCCAAGGCACAGGCGGCGTTAGGAGCCAAGTTCGATTTGCGCGATTTCCACGAGATCCTGCACGACGGCGCGATGCCGCTGACGATCCTCGAACGGCGGGTCGACGAGCGGATCAAGGCGCGGCTAGCGGCCGGCTAGCCCCTCGGCCATTTCTGCCACTTCGAGCCAGCGGTGCTCGGCCGCGTCTTTTTCGGCGCGGTGGCGTTCGATCGCCTCGGTAAGTTGCGCGAAACGGGTCGGGTCGCGGGCGTAGAGGTCGGGGTCGTGGAGCGCTTGCTCGTCGGCGGCGATCGCCGCTTCCAGCCGCTCGATCTCCTGCGGCAGCCGGTCGAGGTCGCGCTGGTCCTTGTAGGTCAGCTTCCCTCCCCGGCCGCTAGCGGCAGGGGATTGTACGGCGGGCTTGTTGTTGTCGCGCGTCGGTTTGGCAGGCTTGGCCTCCGCCTCGCGGCGCCGCGCCCAATCCTCATAGCCTCCGGCGACAATATCGACCCGTCCCGAACCGTCGAGCCCGAGCGTGACCGTCACCGTCCGGTCGAGGAAGTCGCGGTCGTGGCTGACGATCAGCACCGTGCCATCATAATCCGCGATCACTTCCTGGAGCAGGTCGAGCGTTTCAAGATCGAGGTCGTTGGTCGGCTCGTCGAGCACCAACAAACTGGCTTTGCGCGCAAACTCCCGCGCCAGCAGCAGCCGCGACCGCTCGCCGCCCGACAGCGAGCCAATCGGTGCCTCGGTAAGCGACGGATCGAACAGGAACTCTTTCAAATACCCCTTAATGTGCGTCTTGTGCCCGCGAGCGTCGATCCAGTCGCCGGCACCCACCAGCACCTCGCGCACCGTCCGGGCCGGATCCATCAGCTTGCGCTGCTGGTCGATGACGATCCCGGACAGCATCTTGGCCTGGCGGACGGTGCCGCTGTCGGGCTGGATCTCGCCGGTCAGCAGCTTGAGCAAGGTGGTCTTGCCGGCCCCATTGGCACCAACGATGCCGATCCGGTCGCCGCGCTGGATGCGCAAGGTGAAGTCGCGGATGATCGCCCGCCCATCGAAGCTCTTCGACACATGCTCGGCATCGATCACGGTTTTCGAGCGGACGTCGTCCCGGCCGATCGCCAGCTTGGCCGTCCCCGCCGCGCCGAGCATCGCCGCGCGTTGCGCACGCAGGTCGCCGAGCTTGGCAAGCCGCCCCTGGTTGCGCCGCCGCCGGGCGGTCACGCCGCGCTCAAGCCAGTGCAGTTCGAGCTTCAGCTTGGCATCGAGCTTTTCGGCCGTGCGGGCCTCCTCGGCATAGACCGCCTCGGTCCACGCCTCGAACCCGCCGAAGCCGATCTCCGCCCGCCGCAACTGCCCGCGATCGAGCCACAGGCAGCTTTTGGTCAGCCGCGCGAGAAAGGTGCGGTCGTGGCTGATGACGATGAACGCCCCGCTGAACCGGCCGAGCCAGGCCTCGAGCCACTCGATCCCGGCCAGATCGAGATGGTTGGTCGGCTCGTCCAGCAGCAGCAGGTCGGGCTTCAGGCCCAAGGCCCGGGCGATCGCGGCGCGCCGCCGCTCGCCGCCACTGGCGGTCGCGACCGGCCGCGCAAGATCAATCCCGAGCTGGTCGGCGATCGCTTCTGCCTGATGTGGCGGCGGCGCATCGGTCCCGTGCAGCACCCAGTCGGACAGAGTTGCAAAGCCGTCCATCGGCGGATCCTGCTCGAGCAGCACAACCTTGGCGCCGGCGACCACGGTCCGCCGCCCCTCGTCGGTTTCAATGAGATCGGCGATGCATTTGAGCAATGAGGTCTTGCCGACCCCGTTACGGCCGATCAGTGCGAGCCGGTCGCGCGCGCCGATATGGACGTCTAGGCCGCGAAACAGCCAGCCTTCGCCCTGGTGCAGGCCGAGACCTTCGTAAGAGAGAATTGGAGCGGCCATCGCCGCGCGACCTAGTCAATCATGAGCCCAAGGTCACGCCCGCTTCCCACCTGAACCCACTCCATCCAATCATTCATAGCTCATTCAATGGCTTGTGTTAGAACACCGCCCATCGAGATTCGAATGACCATGTTTCGCGCCCTTTTCGCTGCCGCCCTCGGCGTCAGCCTGATTGCCACCCCTGCGCTGGCCGAGCGCTCGCACGACCAGCGCCGGGATGACCAGCGGCGGGCCGCGCAGGCGCGCGACCAGCAGCGTGACGAGCAGACGCGCGACCAGGCGCGCGATCAGGACCGTGCGTTTGAGGCGACCCGGCAGGGCCGGTCGATGCCGCTGCCCAACATCGAACGCAAGGTGATGCCGTTCATGGACGGCGCCGACTATCTCGGACCCGAGCTCAACGGCGACACCTATCGCCTCAAGTTCATGCGCAGTGGCCGGGTGATCTGGGTCGACGTTGACGCTGCCACCGGCCGCATCCTGCGCCGCTCCAAGCCTTAGATCACCGGGAATCGTGAGCATGCGCCACCATATTGGCGTGCTGTCCTCACGTTCGGTCGCCGCCCGTGCGGCTGATCGTTTCCCTGCCGCAACCGATCCGCTATAGGCGGGTTAAGGTCGGACGTCGGCCAAGGAGCCCCAACAGACATGCGCGTTTTGATCGTCGAGGACGAACCGAATCTCGGGCGCCAGCTGCGCTCGACGCTGGAGGGAGCCGGTTACGCGGTGGACCTCGCCACCGACGGTGAGGACGGCCATTATCTCGGCTCGACCGAGAGCTACGACGCGGTGATCCTCGACCTCGGCCTGCCCGAAATCGACGGCCTGACCGTGCTCGACCGCTGGCGCAAGGAAGGCAAACGGATGCCGGTGCTGGTCCTGACCGCCCGTGACAGCTGGTCGGACAAGGTTGCCGGGCTCGATGCCGGAGCCGACGATTACCTCGCCAAGCCGTTCCAGACCGAAGAATTGATTGCTCGCCTGCGAGCGCTGATCCGGCGCGCCAGCGGCAACGCCTCGTCCGAGCTCAACGCCGGCGATATCCGCCTCGACACCCGTTCGGGCAAGGTGACCAAGGCCGGCGAGCCGGTCAAACTGACCGCCCAGGAATATAAATTGCTGTCTTACCTGATGCACCACAAGGGCAAGGTGGTCAGCCGGACCGAGTTGATCGAGCACATCTACGACCAGGACTTCGACCGCGATTCCAACACCATCGAAGTGTTCGTCACGCGCATTCGCAAGAAGCTTGGCGCCGACGTCATCACCACCATCCGCGGCCTCGGTTACAGCCTCGAGGACAGTCGCGCTTGAACCCGGACGCCGCCGCGCAAACGGCGGCGGCGGCAACGCCCAGCCGTCGCGGCATCGGTTCGCTGACCAGGCGGATGACCGGCGTCGCCGCGCTGTGGATCATCGTCCTGCTGCTGACCGGCGGCTTTGCGCTCGACCGCGTCCTGACCAGTTCGATCGTGCGCAACTTCGACAGCCAACTCGAATATGTCCTCAATGCGATGATCGCGGCGTCCGAAATCGGACCCGACGGCGAAGTCCGCTTCAACCGCCCGCCGGCCGACCAGCGCTTCATCGAGCCTTATTCGGGGGTTTATTTCCAGATCAGCGGGTCGGGCGCCGACACTTTTCCGTCGCGGTCGCTGTGGGACCGGCGGCTGCGGGTCGAAGGCGAGCATAAGGACGTCAAGGTCCACACTTACGACAGCCGCGAATTCGCCGGCGAGCCGCTGCGGATCGCCGAGCGCGATGCAATCCTGCCTGGGTCGGAAGTCAGCTGGCGTTTCCAGGTCGCGCAGTCGCGCGAGATCATCGACCAGCAAATCCGCGAGCTGCGGTCGACACTGACCTGGAGCTTCGTCGTGCTCGGCGCCGGGCTGGTCGTGCTCGCCGGCCTGCAGACGGTCTACGGCTTGTGGCCGCTGCGCCGGGTCCGGCGCGAGGTCGCGCTGATCCGGTCGGGTGAGAAAACGCGCATTTCCCAGGAATTTCCATTCGAGATCCGCCCGCTGACCGAGGAAATCAACCAGCTTCTGGCCCATAGCGAAGCGCAGGCCGAAGAGGCCCGGCGGCACGCCGGCAACCTCGCCCACGCCCTGAAAACCCCGCTGACGGTAATCACCAACGCCGCGACTGCCCGCGCGCCCGACCTGGTCGATACGGTCTGCCGCGAGGCGCTGGTGATGCGCCGCCAGGTCGACCACCACCTCGCTCGCGCGCGGGCGATCGGCCGCCGTGCGTCGGCGCAAGCCCGGGCGGTGGTGTGGGAAAGCCTCGAGGCGGTCCAGCGCGCGCTCGACCGGCTTTATGAAAGCGTCACGGTCGACATCGCCGGCGACCATCACGCGCAGGTTCGGGTCGAGCGCCAGGACCTCGATGAAATGATCGGCAATTTGGTCGAGAACGCCGCAAAATACGGCGGCGGCCGGGTGTTCGTGACGGTCGAGCGCAACGGCGGGATGATCGATATCCTGGTCGAGGACGACGGGCCCGGCATCCCCGCCGCCGACCGCGGGTCGCTGTTCAGCCGCGGCGCGCGGCTCGACACGACCGGCAAGCCCGGCACCGGCCTCGGCCTCGCCATCGTCCGCGACGTCGCCGAAATCTACGGCGGCCGCATCACCCTCGAGGAGAGCGAGGACCTCGGCGGCCTGCTTGCCCGGCTGACCCTGCCCGCGGGCTAGCGAGCGGCGCCACGACCGGCGGGCTAGGAATGCGCCCGCGCCCCGGCTAGTGCGGCGCCGTGACCGCCACGATCCACCCGCTGCGGACCTCGAGCACCCCGTCGCTCGATGCCATGATGGCGCTGGTCGCGGCCGACATGAACGGCGTCAACGCCGTCATCCTCGATCGCATGCAGAGCAAGGTCGCACTGATCCCCGAGCTCGCCGGCCACCTGATCGCCGGCGGCGGCAAGCGCATGCGGCCGATGCTGACTTTGGCCTGCGCCAGCCTGCTGGGTTATTCCGGCAGCCGCCACCAGAAGCTCGCCGCAGCGGTCGAGTTCATCCACACCGCGACCCTGCTCCACGACGATGTCGTCGACGGCTCCGGAACCCGCCGCGGCAAGCGCACCGCCAACCTCATCTGGGGCAATCCGGCGAGCGTGCTGGTCGGCGACTTCCTGTTCAGCCGGGCGTTCGAGCTGATGGTCGAAGACGGCAGCCTGAAAGTGCTCAAGATCCTCAGCCACGCATCGGCGGTGATCGCCGAGGGCGAAGTCGAGCAACTCACCGCGCAGCGCCGGATCGATACCGGCGAGGAGCAATATCTCGAGATCATCGGGGCCAAGACCGCCGCGTTGTTCGCCGCCGCCTGCCGGATTGCCCCGGTCGTCGCCGAGGCGAGCGAGGAAGCCGAAGTCGCGCTCGACAGCTTCGGCCGCAACCTCGGCATCGCTTTCCAACTGGTCGACGACGTGATCGATTATGCGTCGGATGCGGCGACCATGGGCAAGGGCGTCGGCGACGATTTTCGCGACGGCAAGATGACGCTTCCCGTGATTCTCGCTTACGCGCGCGGATCGAGCGACGAGCGGGCGTTCTGGAAAGCCGCGATCGCCGGCGAACGAGTCGCCGACGAAGACCTCGCTCGGGCGATCGCGCTGATGCGGTCGAGCGATGCGCTGGCCGACACGATCGATCGCGCACGCCATTACGGCCGCCGCGCGATCGATGCGCTCGGTCCGTTCCCAGCCGGCACCGCCAAGACCGCGCTGACCGAAGCGGTCGAGTTCGCGATCGCGCGCGCTTACTAGGGCGTCACTTAATCGGCACCATGACGTGGGCGTAGGGCGTGCCGCCGAACATCACATAGGGTTTGGTCGTGTCGGGGCTGGGGCTGCTCGGGTAGAGCGCGTTCAACGCTTCCGACCCAACCACCATTACATGCGGCCCGGTTTCGACCCACTTCTGCCCCTCGGCCGGCTTGGTTCCCCACGGGTCCATGTTGCTGGCGTCGCTGCCGCCGGCGAGCATGTACATCAGGCCGACATTGTTGGCCGGCGGATCCTTGTGGGTCATCCACGCCTGGGCCCATTTCATCGCATTGGCGTCGAGGCACATCGGATCGTGGCCGGGCGTAGCGGGGTTGTCGGGCATGCAGGTCCAGCCATTGCTGCCTTCGCGCAGGGTCTTCATCGAGCCATCGGCCGCGGCCTGGATGATCATTGCACCGCCGGCGATCGATGCCGGCGCGGCGGCCATCGCGCTGGCCACCGGATCGGTCGGAGCAGCGGTCGCGTCGCCATTGGCGGAAGCGGCGTTGGCGTCGGCGGTGTTGGCGTCCACGGTGGCGTTCGCCACATTATCAACCGCGGCATTTTGGGGCTTGCACGCGGTGCACGCCAGGATTGCTCCACCGATCAACAGCAGATGGCTTTTCGACATGGTCATGACTTCCTCCGTTTCGGGTCCGAAGGCCGGCGAGCATATCACCACTATCGCCTTGTGCAGACTCGTAAAAAACAGCCGTTTCACTTGATTCTGCACGCCGGCTTTGCCAACCGGTCAGCGATGACCGTCGCGCGCATCTCCGAACTCGATCGCCGGACCACCCAGTCAGGCAAGGCCAACGCCGGGCGCTGGCTGCTCGAGTTCGAACGCGAGGACCCGCTCCAGGCCGATCCGCTGACCGGCTGGGCCGGATCGGGCGACACCCGGCCGCAGGTCCGCATCAATTTCGAGAGCAAGGATGCGGCGATCGCTTATGCGCAGCGCCACGGCCTCGACTTCCATGTCGTGGCCGCCGCACCGGTGTCGCTCAAGATCCAGGCCTACGCGGACAACTTCCGTTAGGCCGAAAGCGTAGACCGGCCGCGCATCTAGCGCTTGAAGTTCATCCATAGTGGAGGCAGACTGCTCCCGCCGAGCTAGGGGGAACGCTGCGTTCCGCGAATATCCGACTGGTTATCGGCACCAGACCCGAAGCTATCAAACTTGCCCCGGTGGCCCGAGCGCTGGCGGCACGAGG
>JBDSGH010000061.1:0-3966 GCA_039919095.1 Sphingomicrobium sp.
TCGATCGCCAAGATGAACGGGCGGCAGGTGGTCACCTTCATGATCCAGCGCTCCAAGGGCTCATCCGAAGTGACCGCCTACAATTCCGGCTGGACCGAATTGCGCAAGCTCGAGAAAGAGAATCCCAAGGTTCACTTCTCGGAAGTGTTCAACACCGTCGATTACACCAAGTCGCAATATAAGTCGGCGATGGAAGGGCTGATCGTCGGCGCCATCCTGGCCGTTTTTGTGGTCTTTCTGTTCCTCCGCGACCTGCGCGCGACGGTCATTTCCGCGCTTGCCATCCCATTGTCGGCGATCCCCGCCTTCTGGTTCATGAGCATGCTCGGGATCACGCTCAATTTCATGTCGACCATGGCGATGGGCCTGGTCGCCGGTGTGCTGGTCGACGATGCGATCGTCGAAATCGAGAACATCGTGCGCCACATGCGCATGGGTAAATCGGCCTATGAGGCGTCGCTCGACGCGGCCGACGAAATCGGCCTTGCCGTGCTGGCGACGACCATGGCGATCGTCGCGGTCTTCCTGCCGGTCGCGCTGATGCCGGGCATCGCCGGGCAATATTTCAAGGCGTTCGGATTCACCGTGGTGGTCTCGGTGCTGATGAGCTTGCTCGTCGCGCGCATGATCACGCCTTTGGTCGCGGCCTATTTCCTGCGCTCGCGCGGAGTTCAGCCGCACGCCAACTGGAAGTGGATGGAAATCTATCTGAATGTGCTCAACTGGAGCCTCGACACATCCAAGGCCGATGCCTTGCTGGCGCGGCTGCCGAAACCGGTGCGCAAGTTCAGTTTTTACGCGATTGGAACGCTGTTGCTGCTGGTCGTGGTGGCCGCTTTCGTTGGCGGCACCGGGGCGGCGATGAAGCTGCTCGGCAAGCTCGAGTGGCCGGGCGCAATCAGCTTCGTGCTCGCGGTCCTGGTCGGCGGGGCGTTCGCTTATGGTGTCGCCAAGCTGATCGGCCTGGTCATCCGCACCATCGGCGGCGGGTTTGGCCAATGGCATTCTGTCGTCGCCGAGCGGTGGAGCGCGCGCCTCCACGATCACCGGCTGACCATGGTCGGCGCCGGCATCCTCACCTTGCTCCTCAGCATCGTCCTGTTCGGCACTTTGTCGCAGTCGTTCTTCCCGCCGCAGAACGACGATTATGCGCGGGTCAACATCACTTTGCCGCCGGGCAGCACGCTCAAGCAGACCGAGGAAGCGACCGACCGCGTCGCCGCGATGGTGGTCAAGGATCACAACGTCGAGCGGGTGTTCGAGCGGGTCAATGTCGGCACCGGGCGGGTCAACATCGTCCTCAAGAAGTCGCGCGACGTGACCAGCACCGAATTCGAGCGCTCGTGGTCGCCGCGGCTCGCCGAGTTCGCCGACGCGCGGGCCAGCTTCCAGAGCCAGAACGGCGGCGGGCCGGACGCCGACGCGCGCGATATCATGGTTTATCTGGGCGGCGACGATCCGGTCCAGCTGACCACGGTCGCGCAGCAGGTCGCCAAGGAGATGGAGACCGTTCCTGGCCTGCGCGCGCCGCGCGTCGGCAGCCAGCTCGCCCAGCCCGAGATTACCATCAAGCCGCGCTTCGACCTCGCCGCCGACCTCGGCGTGACGACTGCCGCGCTGAGCCAGACGATCCGCATCGCGACCTTGGGCGATATCGAGCAGAACAGCGCCAAATTCTCGCTGTCCGATCGCCAGGTGCCGATCAAGGTGTCCTTGTCCGAGGATAGCCGGCGGGACTTGGCGACGCTCGAGAATTTGCCGGTGCCAACCTCGAGCGGCGGGTCGGTTCCGCTCAAGTCGGTCGCCACGGTCGGCTTCGGGTCCGGTCCGACCACCATCATGCGCTCCAACCAGCTGCGCCGGCTGGCGGTCGGGGCCGACCTTGCCCCGGGCGTCCAGGAAGGCGACGTAATGGCCAAGGTCAACGAGCTGCCGTCGCTCAAGACCCTGCCCCAGGGCGTCCAGAAGATGAACCTCGGCAACCAGAAGTGGCAGGCCGAATTGCTGTTCAATTTCGCCATCGCGCTGATGTCGGGCGTGCTCTTGGTGTTCGCGGTGCTGGTGTTGCTCTACCGCCGCTTCCTCGCCCCGTTCGTCAATATGGGGTCGCTTTTGCTGGCGCCGCTGGGTGCGGCGGTGGCGCTGCACATCGCCAACCAGCCGGTCTCGCTGTTCGTGCTGATCGGCATCCTGATGCTGTTCGGCATCGTCGCCAAGAACTCGATCCTCCTGGTCGATTTCGCGGTCGAGATGATGAACCACGGGATGGAGAAGAATGAGGCGATCTGGGAAGCCGGGCACAAGCGCGCCCAGCCGATCGTGATGACCACGGTGGCAATGGTCGCCGGCATGCTGCCGACCGCGATCTCGGTCACCGGCGACAATAGCTGGCGCGCGCCGATGGGCATCACGGTGATCGGCGGCCTGATTTTCTCGACCATCCTGACGCTGCTGCTGGTGCCGGCCTATTTCTCGATCGCGATCTCGATCGAATCGCGCATCGGCCGCCTGTTCCATCGCTTCGTCGGCGAGGACGCCCACCGCGGAAACGAGCCCGTACCAGCGGAGTGATTTCGCTTAATTCGGCCGCTATGGCAGTGGCATGAGCTCGCCCGCCCTCGGCCGTTTCAACCCATCCCAGCCGGGCGCGGCCGGAATGAAGGCGGCCGCCACCGGCCTGCTGGTGGTGATGGCCGCCTTATTCGCGGTGACCCGGCAGTTCGAACCGGCCTACCCCGCGCTCGGCTGGCTCAAGGCATTTGCCGAAGCGGCGATGGTCGGCGGCCTGGCCGACTGGTTCGCGGTCACCGCCTTGTTCCGCCACCCGCTCGGCCTGCCGATCCCGCACACCGCGATCATCCCAAGGAACAAGGACCGCATCGGCGAGGCCCTGGCATCGTTCCTCAAGGAGAATTTCCTGATCGCGTCGGTCGTCGCGCGGCGGATGCGCAACATCGACATCGCCGGAGCGGCCGGTCGCTTTCTGCGCGCGCCCGAAGGGGAAGGCGCCCGCATTCGCCACGGTGCATCGCGCCTGATTGCCGGTATTTTCGAAGGGCTCGACGACGAGCGGCTGGGCGGTATCGTCAAGAGCGCGATCTCATCGCGGCTCAAGAATATGGAAGTATCGCCGCTGCTTGGCCATGCGCTCGCTTCGGCCATCAACGAGGACCGCCACGTACCGATGCTCGAAGCGGCGATCCGCTGGTCGGCGCGGGTGCTCGATTCGAACGAGAGCTTGATCCGCGAGATGGTCCGCAAGCGTGCCAATTGGGTTCTCAAGCTTGCCGGGCTCGATACCAGGCTGGCCGATTCGATCATGGACGGCTTGCGCAAGCTGACGGTCGAGATGTCGACCGATCCCGCGCATCCGGTCCGCCGCAAGGTCGAGGAGGCGCTCGCCCAGCTTGCCAACGACCTCCAGACCAAGCCCGAGACGCGCGAGCGGGTCGAAGCGATGAAGGACGAGCTGCTGGCCAACAAGTCGGTCAGCCTGTGGCTCGACACGCTGTGGCAAAAGGGCCGCGAGGCAATCATCCGCGCCGCCCGCAACCCCGACGCCGCGCTGGCCGGCAAGCTCGGCGAGGTCTTGAAGTCGATGGGCACGACGCTGGAGGGCGATCCGCGCATCCGCCGCGCGATCAACCAGTTCGCTCGCCGTGCCGTCGCCGGCATGGCCGCGAGCTATGGCAGTTCGATCGTCAAACTGGTGTCGGAAACCGTGCGCGGCTGGGACGCGCGGACGATCACCGCCCGGCTCGAAAGCGCGGTCGGCCGCGACCTCCAGTACATCCGCATCAACGGCACGCTGGTCGGCGGACTGGTCGGCGTGATCCTCCACGGGCTGGACAAGCTTTAGAATTCAACCGATGCCCGCCCATTCGAGGTCGCCAGGGAGCTCATCGGCCGAGAAATCGATTTGCAGCACGCGGCGCGAGTAAGGCCGGTGCGAAGCTTCCGAAGCGT
>JBDSGH010000062.1:0-21645 GCA_039919095.1 Sphingomicrobium sp.
CCAGCTCGGCGTGACGGTTGCCGACAGCTTGCTGATCGTGGCCGGGGCGAGCGTGATCGCGGCGTGGATCGGGTGGAAGCTCCATCTGGCCTGCGACTGACGGCCTGCGACTGACGGCCTGCGAGCGGCTTCAGCCGATCAGGATTGAAACAAAAATGAAGCCGGCGATGAACGTCATTGCGAACAGCCGCAGGTCGTTGCCCATTGAAGTCCCTGGGACCGGCACTTCGGCTTGAGCAAGCGAGCGGCCCAGCGGACGCAGCGTAATCGATGCCTTGACCCTGGGCGACCGGCGAATGCAGCGATGCAATCCCTCGAGTGAGCTGGCCCGGCCAAAAGCCGGCCGAACCGGCCGGGCGGTGGTCGATGCGACAGCGCGGTAAGCAGCAGCCATGACCAGGACTTAATATAGTTTTTACCATCTCCACAACCGCGCGCAGGGGGCCCCTGGTCCCACCGTCCCCGAGTGGGACAGAAGGCGATTGAACGACAGTGACGGGTAAGTTTAGGCGCCTGCCGCGCGGCGTTTGGCGGGCCGTTCCGGCTGGCCCCGCCGCTCGAGCAATTCGGCCGCTTGCTCGCCGGTCATCGGCTTGCCGAAATACCAGCCCTGGCCGACTGCGCAGCCGAGCCCGAGCACCGCTGCATGAGCCGCCTCGGTCTCGATTCCCTCGACATAGACCGGCACCTTGAGCGCTTTGGCGAGGGTCGACACGGCGCCGATGATGGCGCTGCTTTCCTGGCTCGAATGGAGGTTGGCGACGAAGCTGCGATCGATCTTGATCACGTCGAAGGGCAACGACCGCAGGTGTGACAGCGACGAAAAGCCGCTTCCGAAATCGTCGAGCGCCAGGCGAATGCCCTGGTTCTTGAGGCTGGTGACGATCGAGCGCGCCAGATCGATGTCGGCAAACAGCGAGCTTTCGGTAATCTCGACCACCAGCCGCTCGGCGGGAAAGCCGATCTCGGTGAGCAGCCGAACGATACGCTGCGCGAGCCACGCGTCGGTCAATTGGACCGGCGAGATGTTGACCGAGATCTTGATCGCCGGGTCCCACTCGCCGGCTTGCGCCAAGGCGGCACCGATGACTTTTTCGGACAGGCGCCCGATCAACCCGATTTCCTCGGCAACGGCGATGAACTTGTCGGGCAGGATCGTGCCGCTTAACGGGTGGATCCACCGCGCCAGCACTTCGAAGCCGATAATCTCGCCGGTTGCGAGGTCGACCTGCGGCTCGAAAAAGGGCACGAACTGGTCGTGCTCGAGCCCATGGCGGATGCCCTGCTCGATCTCACTCTGGGCGATCAGCGCGCGCTCCATGCCGTCATCGAACCAAACCGGCCGGGCCGAGCGGCCGCTTTTGGCGTGCTCCATCGCAATGTCCGCGCGGCGCAGCAGGTCGGGAATTTGCACGCTCGCTGCAGGCGCCGCGGCAATACCTGCGAATGCCCCGATCTGGATGACTCGCTCTTCGATCAGGAAAGGCGTGGTAATCGCTTTCAGGACCCGCTCCGCGGCCCGCTCCGCCCGATCGCGGTGCGCCGGATTGAGCGCGATCGCGATCCCGAACTCGTCGCCGCTGAGGCGGGCAACTTCCGATCCCGGGTCAAGCGCACCCGTCATCGCCTCGGCGATCACGCGCAGCAACGTGTCGCCGACCTCATAGCCGTGGCGATCGTTGACCGCCTTGAAGCGATTGATCTGGACCGACAGGATGGCGAGATCGCGCCCCTCTTCCCAGGCTTTCCTGCACAACGCCTGGAGGCGGTCGGCGAAGCCTTTGCGGTTGAGCAATCCGGTATGGGTGTCGGTCGAAGCGAGAATGGCAGCGCGCCGTTCACCGTCGGCGCGAAGCTCGGCTTCGTGGAGCAAATCGGCGTACTGCCGCCAGCCGAAAAGGATCAATGCCACATTGAGGGTCAGGGCGATGCTCGCGACCCGCGCCACGCGCCCGATGTCGGATCCGGCCGAGATCAACTGCCGGAACAGATTGCTGCCGTTCCAGATCAACAACAGCACCGCCGCGATCAGGATGGCGAGCATCAGCGCCCGTCGACGCGACCTTGCAAAGGGTGCGGTCTGGGCGCCGCCAGCGTGGTTGACCGAGCTTGTCACCGCCCGATGCTAAACCACGGAGGCTTAAGAATTTCCTCCACTTTGGAGCGTTTTTGGTGCGGACGGCGGGACTTGAACCCGCACGCCCTAGTGGGGGCAGAAGATTTTAAGTCTCCAGCGTCTACCATTCCGCCACGTCCGCACTGGCGCGAACCATGCGCTTCTAGCGGCGAACTGCAAGCCGCCGCTCTGCTCCAATTGTAAGGCTAAGGCGCCGTAGCGACCGCTTATTCGGCGGTGACTTCGTGCAGATTGAGCCGCTCGCGCATTTCCTTGCCCGGCTTGAAATAGGGCACGCGCTTGGCGTCGACGTCGACCGCTTCGCCGGTCCGCGGATTACGCCCGACGCGGGCGTCGCGCTGGCGGGTCGAAAAGGCGCCGAAGCCGCGTAACTCGACGCGGCCGCCACTGGCGAGCTGCTCGGTGATCGAATCGAAGATCGCGCCGACCACGCTTTCGACTTCACGCTGAGTCAGCCCGGGGAAATCCCCGCACAACTTCTGGACCAGTTCAGACCGGATCATCCTGTCCCCACCTTTTGCAGTGGGCCGGCGTTCGCCAACGCCTCGAGCCCGTTAGTCCACACGCTGTCAGGAAAGCCCCGTTTTCGCAACCGGATTCAACGCCAGTGGAAATTACGGTGCAATCCCGACCCGTCCGGTGTCGCCGTTAGTCCTTCTTCGCCTGCTTCAGCGCCTCGCCGAGGATGTCGCCGAGAGATGCGCCCGAATCCGACGAACCATATTGTGCGACCGCCTGCTTCTCTTCGGCGATCTGGAGCGCCTTGACCGAGAAGTTGGGCTTCTTCGAGCGATCGAAGCCGATCACCAGCGCGTCCAGTTTCTGGCCGACCTGGAAGCGCTCGGGGCGCTGCTCGTCGCGGTCGCGGCCAAGGTCGGTGCGCTTGATGAAGCCGGTCACGCCGCCGTCGCCAACCTGCACTTCGAGCCCTCCGTCGCGCACTTCGAGCACGTTGACGGTGACTGTCTCGCCCTTGTTAACGCCGCCGCCGCCCGACGCGCTGCCGGCCGCGGTGACGCCGCCGCGCTCGAGCTGCTTGATGCCAAGGCTGATGCGCTCCTTCTCCACGTCGATGTCGAGCACTTGGGCGCTAACGGTCTCGCCCTTGTGGTGGAGCTTGAGCGCCTCTTCGCCAGAAACGCCCCAAGCGATGTCGGACATGTGGACCATTCCGTCGACGTCGCCGTCGAGGCCGACAAACAGGCCGAATTCGGTCGAATTCTTGACTTCACCCTCGACCGTCGAGCCGATCGGATGCTTGTCGGCAAAATCCGCCCACGGGTTCGACTGAGCCTGCTTGAGGCCGAGCGAAATCCGCCGCTTCTCCTCGTCGACCTCGAGCACCTTGACGTCGACTTCCTGGCTGGTGCTGACGATCTTGCCGGGGTGGACGTTCTTCTTGGTCCAGCTCATTTCGGACACGTGGACGAGGCCCTCGATGCCCGGCTCAAGCTCGACGAACGCGCCATATTCGGTGATGTTGGTGACCCGGCCCTTGAACGTGCCCTCGATCGGGTAGCGCGTCGCGGCGCCGTCCCACGGATCGCTTTCGAGCTGCTTCATGCCGAGGCTGATGCGCTGGGTCTCGCGGTTGATGCGGACGATCTGGACCTTGACCGTATCACCGATGTTGATGACTTCGCTCGGGTGGCCGACGCGCTTGTAGCTGATGTCGGTGACGTGGAGAAGGCCGTCGATCCCGCCAAGGTCGACGAACGCGCCATAGTCGGTGATGTTCTTGACCACGCCTTCAATCACCTGGCCCTCCGCCAGGCTCATGATCAAACCTGATCGTTGCTCAGCACGCGTTTCCTCGAGGATCGCGCGGCGCGACACGACGATGTTGCCGCGGCGGCGGTCCATCTTCAAAATCTGGAACGGCTGCGGCAGGTCCATCAGCGGGCCGACGTCGCGCACCGGGCGGATATCGACCTGGCTGCCGGGCAGGAACGCAACGGCGCCGCCAAGGTCGACGGTGAAGCCGCCCTTGACCCGGCCGAAGATCACGCCCTCGACCCGCTCGCCCTTTTCGAATTCCTTTTCGAGCTTGTCCCACGCGGCTTCGCGGCGCGCGCGGTCGCGGCTGAGCATCGCTTCGCCGGCGCTATTCTCGACCCGGTCGACATAGACTTCGACTTCGTCGCCGACCTTGAGTTCGGCCTTCTGGCCAGGCAGCGCGAACTCTCGCAGCGACACGCGCCCTTCGGATTTCAGTCCCACGTCGATCACTGCCAGATCGTTCTCGATCCCGGTCACGATGCCCTTGACGACCTTGCCTTCGAAGGTTTCGTTTTCGCCGCCGAGGCTCTCGTTCAACAGGGCCGCGAAATCGTCGCGGGTCGGAAATGCCGTGCTCGCCATAAATAGTCTGTCTTTCCGTGTCATTGGGTCTGCCGCGCGGTCGGCGCCATGCCGGCCTTCATCTGCGGACTTGGTCAAACCCGAGTTGCCGCGAGCGCACCATGCAAGCGCGGCATCCGGTGAATGCTGGAGCTGGTCGCGGCGCCGCTGGTCTCAAACGAAAAGCGCGTCACGGTGCCGGCTACAACCGGGGCACCGCACGCGCTCGCCAGAAGGACGGGCTTGCCGCGAGGCTGAAAAGCACCCGCCGAACGGGGCGCGCTATATGCGAAGGGCGTCGGAGGGGCAAGCACTACGGGAATTGCGGCTGGCCGGCCGCGACGCGATCTAGACCGCGAGTTCCAGCTTGTCAGCGGTGCAGGTGTCGAAATCGCTGGCGGCGTGGCGCTCGTGGAGTTGCTCGTTGAGCTCGCCGCTGGTCTTGTTGACGATCCGCCCGCGTTGCACCGCCGGCCGCTCGCCGACCGCCTTCGCCCAGCGCTGGACGTTGCGATAATCTGCGACCGACAGGAACTCGCCCGCGCCATAGATCGCGCCCTGCGCCAGCTGGCCATACCACGGCCAGATCGCGATATCGGCGATGGTATAGTCCGGGCCGGCGATAAACCGGCTGTTCGCCAGCCGCCGGTCGAGCACGTCGAGCTGCCGTTTCACCTCCATCGCATAGCGGTCGATGGCATATTCGATTTTCTCCGGCGCATAAGCGTAGAAGTGGCCGAACCCGCCGCCGAGCAACGGCGCAGCGCCCATCTGCCAGAACAGCCACGACAGGGTCTCGGCCCGCGCCGCGCCCGATGCCGGCAGGAAGGCGCCGAACTTCTCGGCCAGACAAAGCAGCATCGCACCGGACTCGAACAGCCGGATCGGCTCCGGCCCGCTGCGATCGACCAGCGCCGGGATCTTCGAATTGGGGTTCACGTCGACGAACCCGCTGCCGAATTGGTCGCCATCCATGATGCGGATCAGCCAGGCGTCATATTCGGCATCGCGGTGGCCGGCGGCGAGCAGCTCCTCGAGCAGGATGGTGACCTTCTGCCCGTTGGGGGTCCCGAGCGAATACAGCTGCAGCGGATGCTTGCCGACCGGAAGTTGCTTGTCGTGGGTCGCCCCGGCGATCGGCCGGTTAATGCTTGCGAACTGGCCGCCGTTGGCATGGTCCCAGGTCCACACCCGGGGCGGAACATAATCGACGCGGTCAGTCATGCTGATCTCCTGCTGGGCAGGAGCTAGGTATTGCGACGTCGCCTTTCCAGAGCGCGGCGGCTGGGATCGCGAGAGATTCCGCTGTCCTACAGGGCCCCGCCTGTGAGATTCTGCGGCGAGTCAATGTCTTACGGCGCTCCCCCTTTCACGCTCGCCTTCGTGGTCCCTCGCGCGCGCACTGGGTCCGCCCTTTGCGACTTTTGCGATTTTCCGCCGCGGCCGCCGGCCGTCCAAACTGTGCCCCGGCGGTCACAAGCTGTTAGTTTTTAGCAACTATCTTGATTTGCACGGACCACGACGGCGCGGGTCGCGTTATGGGTTGTGGGTGCAGGGAGTCAGGATCGTGGGGCAGTATCGGCAAAATTCAGGTCTTGGCCCAGTGCGGCTGATCGCTGCGGGGCTGCTGTTGGGCTCCGCGCCCGCCCTTGCCCAGCAAAGCGGATTGCTTGCCACCCCGGTCTCAGTGCCCGTTTCTAATCCGCTTGCGCCGGCCCTCGTGTCCAGCACGGCGCTGCCCGCGACGCCCGCAGTCGAAATCTATTATGCGCAGCGCGCCAACGCACCGATCTGGTTCCGCGACGGCGCTTCGGCCGAGGCCGCCAAGCTGCTTCCGGCGATGCTCCGCCGAGCACCGCTCGACGGTCTCGCCAACGGCGCCGAACTGGCGAGCATGGTCGAAGCCGCGCTGGCCCGCGCCGCGAGCCCGGCGATAACCACCACCGCGACCGCCGCCGCGGCGGCCAAGCTCCCGCCCCATTTCGCCGAAGAGAAATTGCTCTCGGCGGTGTGGGTGCAATATGTCCGCAACCTCAAGGCCCCGGTGCCGGGCATGGTCTATGGCGACAGCGCCCTGGAACCCAGGCAACCGACCGCCGAGCGGGTGCTGATCGACGCCAGCAAGGCGCCCTCGCTGCTCCAGCACGTCGAGGCGGTGGCCGCGGTCAATCCGCTCTACAGCCAGCTGCGCGACGCCGCCCTCACCCAGATGGGCGGCAGCGCCCAGCTCGGCGTGCTTGCGCCCGACCCGCGGGTGCTCGCCAACCTGGCGCGGGCGCGGATCATCCCACCGTCCGGCCGCTACATTGTCGTCAATGCCGCCACTGCCCAGCTGTGGATGTACGATGATGGGCGCGTCACCGACACGATGAAAGTCATCGTCGGCAAGCGCGACACCCAGACCCCGCTGCTCGCCGGCACGATCCATTACGTGACGTTCAACCCTTATTGGAACATCCCGACCGACGTCGCCCGGCGCGCCGTCGCGCCGCTGGTGGTCAAGCGCGGCGTCGCCTATCTGCGCGCCGCCCGTTACCAGGTCACGACCAACTGGACCGCGGGCGGATCGCTGATCGAGCCCGACACGATCGACTGGAAGGCGGTCGCCGCCGGCACCGCCGACGTCCACCTGCGCCAATTGCCCGGGCCGCGGAACATGATGGGCGCGATCAAATTCGGTTTCGCCAACGACCTCGGCATTTATCTGCACGACACTCCGCACAAGGACCTGTTCGCCAAGGACAAGCGCAACTTCAGCCTCGGCTGCGTGCGGCTCGAAGACGCCAAGCGGCTCGCCCAATGGGTCCTCGGGCGAGAGCCGGTGGCGCCGTCGGACGAGCCCGAACAGAATGTCCAGATACCGCACGGCGTGCCGGTCTTCATCACCTATCTGACGGCGCATGCCGACAACGGGCAACTGGCCTTTGCCAATGACGTTTACGGCCGCGATCCCAAGGCCGAGGGGCTGGCCGACGTCCAGATCGCCACCGCTCCCGCCGCTACCGCATCTGCGGACAGCGAACTCGCCCCGGTTTCGGCCCCCGTTTCAGCCAGCGTCGTGACCACTGAAATGCGGCTCACTCCTGCTCCGGCGGCTATTCCAGCGGCCTCTACGCCGGCCAGCTTGCCGGTCACGTCGATCGATCATTGATACGAGGCGATCGTCCCCGATAGGAATTTTCCTATTGCGCAATGAGAACGGATAGGGAACAAGAGCGCTTCGGAGTCGCCCTTATGCTCGTTCTCGATCCCCCTGCCCTGGTCAGTCTCGCCGCGCTCATCACCAGCCTCTCGGCGCTGATCTGGGCGCTCCGCCGCAAGCCCTGAAGTCAGCCGTTGGCAAGCCGCTCCTCGACCAGCCGGATGGCCGCGGCGATGGCCTGCTCGACATCAAGCTGGGTAGTATCGAGCAGCGCCGCGTCGGCGGCCTGGAGCAACGGCGCCGCGGTCCGGCCGCTGTCGCGCTCATCCCGGGCCCGGATGTCGGTCAGAACGTCGTCGTAATGCGCCGGCAGGCCCCGTCCGAGCAGTTCGCGAACGCGTCGCTGGGCACGGACTTCGGCGGTAGCGGTAACATACAGCTTGGCGTCGGCATCGGGCGCAACGACGCTGCCGATGTCCCGGCCGTCGAGTACTGCACCGCCCGGTTGCTGGGCGAACTGCTGTTGGCGGTCGAGCAGCGCGGCCCTAACCGAGGGATAGGCCGAAACCCGCGAGGCGATGGTCGAAATGGGCTCGCTGCGCAGTTCGGGATCGTCGGGATCGACCGACGCCACGTCGCACGCCCGGAGCGCCTCGAACTCGTTGCCCGGGTCGCCGCCCCAGCGCCACAGGTTTAGCGCGACCGCCCGGTAGAGCAGGCCGGTATCCATCAGCGGGCGTTTGAAATGTTCGGCGAGCGCGCGGGCGATGGTCCCCTTGCCGCTTGCGCCGGGACCGTCGACGGCAATCAGGATCCGCTTCTGCGCCACGTTCTCATTGTCGGAATGCTCGGTCAAGCGATGCGCTTTGACAGGGCACCCGGCCTATGGCAAGGCGCCCGCCGCACGGTGTGGAGCATCCTTGGGAGCCCCGCCGAACCGACCAAAACTGGAGTGATACTCACCATGGTGAAGCCCGAATGGGGCGCCAAGCGCACTTGCCCCAAGTGCTCGACCCGCTTTTACGATCTCGGCAAGGACAACCCGGTGCACTGCGTCGAGTGCCACAATGAATGGGTCCCCGAGCCCGTCCTGAAGTCGAAGCAGCCGGTGGCGTTCGAACCGGCCGCGCCGGCCGTCAAGGAGCCCGCGGCGGAAGCGGACCTCGAGGCCGAGGAGCTGGCGATCGTCGAGGACGAGGAGCCGTCGGCCGACGACGAGGTCGATCTCAGCACTGGCGACGACGATCTCGGAGTCGAGACCGCCGGCGACGAGGAAGAAGGCTGAGCCATCGTGCCGGCGTGAATCCGACAACGCATTTTGAAGTTTTAAGTGAGGTGAACATCGCCTAAGGGCGCTGGCGGACGGGGCCGTAGCTCAGCTGGGAGAGCGTCGCAATGGCATTGCGAAGGTCAGGGGTTCGATCCCCCTCGGCTCCACCACCCGTCCTCTAGCCCTAATTTGGCCGGCCCGCGGCCGATATGCGTTCGTGCTGGATGGCCCGCGGACATTAGCCTTGGTCCACTGAACGGCGTAGCTAGCCCGACATGACTGATTTGGAAGTACCAACGGCGAAGGGCCACCACCATCACCACAACGACGCTGCGGAAGTGCGGACCGCGGCTCAGCCCAAGGTTGGCGAGAGCGCCGACGGGACCATTTGGACCTGCCCGATGCACTCCCAGATCCGGCGCTCGGAGCCGGGCAATTGTCCGATCTGCGGGATGGCCCTGGAGCCACTCGAGCCGAGCCTCGAGGAAGGGCCGAACCCCGAGCTGATCAACATGACGCGGCGCTTGTGGCTCAGCGCGGTGCTGTCGGCGATCCTGGTCGCGCTGGTCATGGCGACCGAATTGGGCGGTTGGGCACCGCTGCCGATGCGCCAGTTGATCCTGGTCCAGTTTGCGCTCGCGACCCCGGTCGTGTTGTGGGGCGGCTGGCCGTTCTTCGAGCGGTTCTGGGCGTCGCTGACGAGCCGTAACCTCAACATGTTCACGCTCATCGGCCTCGGCGTCGGAATCGCTTACTCGTTCAGTCTGGTCGCGACTTTTGCGCCGGGAGCATTCCCGCCCTCACTCCGCACCATGGGCGGCCTGGTGCCGGTCTATTTCGAAGCGGCCGCTGCAATCACCACCTTGGTACTCCTCGGCCAGGTCCTCGAACTGCGCGCCCGTTTCGCGACCGGCAGAGCGATCCGCGCACTGCTCGGCCTCGCCCCCAAGATCGCCCGACGGGTTGGTGCGGATGGCAGCGAAGCGGACGTTCCACTCGACGAGGTCGCGGTAGGCGACACCCTACGGGTGCGGCCTGGCGAGAAAATACCGACCGATGGCGTCGTCGTCGAAGGCCACAGTTCGGTCGATGAAGCGATGATCAGCGGTGAACCGGTGCCGGTCGAAAAGGAGGCTGGCGACCCACTGACTGGCGCGACCATCAACGGCACCGGGAGCCTGTTGATGCGCGCCGAGCGCATCGGCAAGGACACCATGCTGTCGCAGATCGTGCGCATGGTCGCGGCGGCGCAACGGTCCCGCGCGCCAATCCAGAAATTGGCCGACCAGGTCTCCGGCTGGTTTGTGCCGGCGGTTGTCCTGATTGCGGTCGCGACCTTCGCCGTCTGGGCGCTGGTCGGCCCGACGCCCCGCCTTAGCCACGCGTTGGTCAATGCCGTCGCCGTGCTGATCATTGCCTGCCCTTGCGCGCTTGGCCTGGCGACGCCGATGTCGATCATGGTCGGGACCGGGCGCGGGGCGACGCTTGGCGTCCTGGTCAAAAACGCCGAGGCGCTCGAACTGATGGAGACCATCGACACGGTGGTTGTCGACAAGACCGGCACGTTGACCGTGGGCAAACCGCGGCTGATCGCGGTCGAACCGCTGTCGGGCTTCGCCGAAGAGGAGGTGCTGGCGCTCGCCGCTGCGCTCGAGCAAAGCAGCGAGCATCCGCTCGCGGCGGCGATCGTGGACGGAGCGCGCGAGCGCGGCCTCAACCTCAATATCGTCAAAGACTTCTCATCGCAGACCGGCAAGGGCGTGACTGGCACCGTTGGCGGTCGAGCGGTGGCGCTGGGCAATCAGGCCCTGATGGTCGACCATCAGGTCGATCCAGCACCGCTGTTAAGCGCCGCCGACGCCCGCCGTTCGGACGCCCAAGGCGTGATGTTTGTCGCAATCGACCGCAAGCTGGCTGGCCTCGTGGTGGTCGCCGACCCGATCAAGGATAGCGCGGTTGCGGCCGTCGCCGCACTCCGCCGCGACAATATACGAGTGGTCATGCTGACCGGCGACAATGGCCAGACCGCTGAAGCCGTTGCCCGCCGCGTCGGCGGGATTGACGAAGTGCATGCCGACGTCCTGCCGGGGCAAAAACAGGCGATTGTCGAACAGCTGCGCCAGGCGGGCCGTCGCGTCGCCATGGCCGGCGACGGGATCAATGACGCACCCGCGCTCGCTGCAGCCGATGTCGGCATCGCGATGGGCACCGGCACCGATGTCGCGATGGAAAGCGCCGCAATCACCCTCGTCAGAGGCGATTTGGGCGGCATCGTTCGAGCGCGCCAGCTGAGTCACGCGGTGATGCGCAACATCCGCCAAAACCTGTTCTTCTCGTTCGTGTTCAATGCCGCCGGCGTGCCGATCGCGGCGGGCGTACTCTACCCGTCATTCGGACTGCTGTTGAACCCGATCATTGCCGGTGCCGCCATGGCGTTCAGCTCGGTCGCCGTGATCGGCAACTCGCTCCGCCTGAGGCGAGCTCGCCTTTAACTGACTTACCGGTGCGGGCCCGCCAGCCCCACATAGTGATCGCGCGCTGTGCGCAGATACTCCAGCGTCGCCTGCCGCTCGCGCGGCGCATTGAAATCGTTGCGCTTGCTTGCCGCGTCGATCACCCGATCGAGCCAGGCGACGAAATAAGCGGCATCGGCCGGCGCTTTGGGCGCGCCGCCCGGCAGGTCGAGATAGACCGGGCTGGTGGTGGCGTACGGATAGATGTCGAGCACTTGCGGGTCGGAGCCGTCGTTCCACGCCCGCAGCAGCAGCCAGCCGCCGGCCTCGAGCGCCAGTTCGCCGCTCGCATCGAACGAACGGCGGTCGCCGGTCAGCGCAAACGCCTTGACCACCTTGCCGTTGTGAATGAGCTCGAGGTGGTCGACCGCCACCGGTGAGCGCAGCGCGATGCGGTAAGCGAGCTGGCCCGGCGCCGCGCGCTTGACCGTATCGCCGGGCCGCTTGCCATCCACTTCGAATCCGAGCAGCGGGCCGTTGCTAGCGAACGTCCGCCCGCCCTTGAGCGCCGCCTTCAATGCTGCCGGGGTTAGCGCACCGCCCGTTTCGAGGAACACCCGGTTCATCCCGACCGGGCCGCGCAGGGCCGCATAATTGGCCATTGCGTCGGTGCCGGCGCCGGTCGGCAGGCGGAACCCGAGGTTGAGCAGCCGATACCAGATGGCGGCGGTCGACTTGTGATCGGAGAAGCCGACGATCTCGATATAATCCACCTTGCCGTGGGCGACGTCAGCCGGAAGCGCGTTGCTGAGCGAGGGCTCATTCGCCGGGTCGATCAGCGTGTCGAACGGATGGACGTAACCGACCAGTCCGCCCTGGGCGTGGGCAAGATCGGCGACCACGCCATTGTGCGGATAGGGGCTGGCCAGCGCAGTATGCTGGTAGGCGGAAAAATCGGGCGTCAGCATATGGTCCGACAGGTTGAGCAGGCCGAGGTGGCCCCAGAAACTGGTGTGGAATTCCTGCGAGTGCACGATCAGCACGTCGTCGCTGCTGACCGGGTCCGGATCGCCGCGGAAATAGCCGACGTCAGGGACCCGCTCCTCCTTGTTGACGATCAAATTATAGACCGCGTCGAGGTCTTCCGCGCGGGCTTGCCGGGCGAGGTTGGCGGGCGTGTTGCGATAGGTCCCGCCGTAATTCATGTGGACGTGGAGGTCGGCGCTGCGCCACGTACCGAACGACGCTGGTAAATCGTTGCGCACCAATTTGACGGCGAGCGTCCGCGCCGTGCCCGCAGCGAGCTTCACCGACTGCCGCCACGGGAGATAACGGAAACCGCGCTGGACCCAGATCGCGGTATCGCCGGCGGGCGCGTCGAGGATACACAGCGAGGCGCAGTGGAAATAATGCGTCTCGGCCTTTTGCAGCGCGCGGTCGAAGCCGTCGTCGGCGTGCATCCACGCTTCCGCCGGAGCCGCCGCGCGCCCGTCGCTGGCGAGCACCGCAACCCGCGCCGGAACGCTGCGCCCGAGCTCGTCGCGGACGTCGAGCGTCAGCCGCGCCAGGGTCGCCTGGTAGCGCCGCTTGACCGGCGAGATCGCGGTCTGCGCACCGCCGACCACATCGAGCACGGCCAGGCTGGTGGTGCCATGCTGGTTGCTGATGAACGCGACGCGCGTTCCGTCGGGCGACCAGCGTGCGCTGCCGCGGTCGAACTCGCCGAACGTCAGCGGCAGCGGCGCCGCGGCCTCGGGGGTGGTCAGCCACAACTGACGCCACTGCCGGCCGTGATAACTGGCGAACAGGATGCGGCGGCCGTCGGGCGAGGCTTCGGGCCGCGCATTCCACGAAGTTTCCTCGCTCAATAGCTTGCGCCGGTCGGACGGATTGTCGACCGCAACCGACCAGATGTCACCAGTGCCCCACGCCACCTCGGGATTGGCGACGTAGAGCAGGCGCTTTCCATCCGGTGTCCACGACGGGTTCAAAGCGTGGTCGAAGGCAGAGTAATAATAGCGCGAGGTCCGGCTCATGCGCTCGCCCAGCAGCGGACGGGCATTGCCCAGCCCGCGCGGGCCGAGGTCGGCAATGAACAGGTTGAAGTGCCCGGTGCCCTGGGTCGAGACCCAGGCGATGCGCCGTCCGTCGGGCGATAGTCGCGGCTCGAGATTGACCGCGCCCCCGCTGGTCAATTGCTGTTCGCGGCCAGTGCCGAGGTCGCGTCGCCACAACTCGAACGCATCGCCGGCATAGCGCGAGAAAGCCACGCTTCTGCCGTCGGGCGCGACGTCCGGTTGATAGTCGTAGCCGCCCGCCGCGTGGGTCAGTTCGAGCGCTTCATTGCTGCCGATCGCCTGCCGCCACAGCGACCCGCCCATGGCATAGACCAGCGCCCGGCCGTCGGGCGTGAAAGCGACGCTCGACGGACCGGTGGTCAGCTGCGGGATGTACAGCTCGCGCCAATAATAACTGTGCGGCAAATCGACCTGCTTGAGCACCGGCTCGCGCCCAGCGTGGGCCGCACCGGCAAGCCCGAGCAGCGCGAGTGCCATGATCATCGCTCGCCGCCAGCGCATGCTCGTCATCCTCCCCCACTCGTCGCCGCAGCGCGCTCGCGCAAGGTCAGCTGTTCGATCCGTTTGTCATTGATCGTGCTGCGGACGATGCGCTGCACGTAAATCCCCGGCGTGTGCACGCAATCGGGATCGATCGAGCCGGCTTCGACCAATTCTTCGGCCTCGACCACCGTCACCTTGGCGGCGGTCGCCATGATCGGATTGAAGTTGCGCGCGGTCTTGCGGAACTGGAGGTTGCCGGCGGGGTCGGCGCGCCACGCCTTGATGATCGCGAGATCAGCCCGCAACCACGTCTCGCGGACATAGAGCTCGCCCTCGAACTGCTCGTGCGGCTTGCCGTCGGCGACAATCGTTCCGACTCCCGTGCGCGTATAGAATGCGGCGACGCCCGCACCGCCCGCCCTGATCCGCTCGGCCAGCGTGCCCTGTGGATTGAATTCGAGTTCAAGCTCGCCCGACAGATATTGTTGCTCGAACAATTTGTTTTCACCGACATAGGATGAGATCATCTTGCCGATCTGGCGGCTCTCAAGCAGGTGCCACAGGCCAAAGCCGTCGGCCCCGGCATTGTTCGAAATGACCGTCAGCCCGGTCACCCCGGCCGCCTTGATCTCGGGGATCAGGCTTTCGGGATTGCCGACCAGGCCGAAGCCCCCCGACATGATCGTCATGCCGTCGCACAGCAGACCGTCGAGCGCGGCCTTTGGGGAATGGTAGATTTTGTTCACAGCGTGCCAAACACGGTGTGGCTTTGTTCGCGCAGGAATTGGGGGACGTACCAACTGCCAAGCCCGCCTTTGCCCGACGTGCCCGACCCCTTCCAGCCGCAAAAGGTCTGCATCCCCGGCCACGCGCCGGTGGTCGCGCCGCTCGCTCGATTGGCATAAAGCACGCCGGCCTCGATCGTTGTCAGGAAGCGGTCGAGCTCGGCCTGATGCCCGGTGTAGATTCCCGCAGTCAGGCCGAACGCGCTGCGATTGGCGTCGGCGATGGCCTCGTCGAGCTGGTCGAACGGCAACACGCTGAGCAACGGCACGAACAACTCATCGCGATTGATCGGGTGGTCGCTGGCGAGGCCGGTGACGATCGTCGGTTCGGCGTAATGGCCGCGGTCGAATAGGTCGCCGGCCAGCGCCCGGCCGCCGAGCAGGATCGCGCCGTCGGCGCTGGCATCGTCCGTTGCCGCAGTGAAGCGGGCCATTGCCGCGGGATTGATCACCGGCCCCATGAACACGTCCAGCTGTCGCGGATCGCCGATCACCAGCTGGCCGGTCGCAGCAACCAGCAAGTCGAGAAAGGCGTCGTGAGTTTCGCGCGCCACATAGACCTTCGACAAGGCGCTGCATTTCTGCCCCTGCAGTCCAAACGCCGACCGGGCAACGCCGGCGGCCGCGACCGCGAGGTCGGCGCTGGCGGTGACGAATGCCGGGTTCTTGCCGCCCATCTCGGCCAGCACCGGGCGCATCGCCTGCGCTGCGGCGGCATGGCGCATGATGCTCATTCCGACCGCATTGGAGCCGGTGAAGGCAAAGCCGTCGACGCGTGGATTGCGAACCAGCGCCTCGCCCGTCTGACGCCCGCCGTGGACTAGGTTGAGCACTCCACCCGGAAGCCCGCCGGCAACCAGCGCCTCGACCACCAGCCGACCGGTCAGCCCAGCCGCCTCGCTCGGCTTGAACACCACCGTATTGCCGGCGGCGAGCGCCGCCGACATCATCCCCAGCGACAGCGCGACCGGGAAGTTGAACGGCGCGATCACGCCGAATACGCCATAAGGCCGAAGCACGACGTCCGACCGCTCGGACGGGACCGCGCCCGGGCGATCTTCGCGAAAGCCGTCGGTGCGTTCGATCTCGGTGCAATAATAACGGATCAGGTCGATCGCTTCCTCGACTTCGCCGACCGCTTCCAGGCGCGACTTGCCGACTTCGAGCAGGCACGCAACCGAAACATCCCACTTGCGCTGCTCGAGCACGTCGGCACCGGCCCGGAGCAGCGCGATGCGCCGCGCCCAGCCAAGGTCGCGCCAGGCTGGAAAGGCTGACCGGGCAGAGTCCACCGCTTCATTCACGAGCCCGTCGTCGGCCTGCGGGAATTCGCCCAGCACGACGGCGCGGTCGATCGGGCTGCGGGCGAGGATCACTTGCCCCTTGCTGCGGTCTTTCCCACCAATCAACGCCGGGCGGACCTGGCCAAGCAAGCGCGCTTCGACCTCGGGGATGATTGCGTCGAGATGGGCATGGACCCCCGAAAAATCCTCGCCGGTGTTGGAGTAAGTGACTCGCGGCAGGGTCATTTGCGGCGGCTTTCAAGGCGGTTGTAGCGCTTCAGGATCGCCCGCAATTCGTCGTGCGGAAGGCCGAAATAGCGCGTTCCGTCGATCCCGGTCATGGTTCGCGCCGCAACCAGGGCATTGACGATCGCTTCCTCGGTCGCCTGGGTCGCGGCCTCGAAGATCGGGTCGATATTGGCGTTGGCGACCGGCGAGATCGGGGTCGGCTCGCGCTGATCCTCGTCGTTGACCCCAGCAGACCCGGTCGAGAAACTGACGATCAAATCGCCCGACGAATTGCCCGAATAAGAGCCGAGCCGGCCAAGCCCCATCGCCGCGCGCTTGGCGACGCGATTGAGTTGCTCCGGCATCAGCGGGGCATCGGTGGCGACGACGATGATGATCGACCCCTGATCGGGCGGCGCCTGGCCCTTCGAACCGTCGGCGGTGCATGGCGGACGATCGCCAGCCTTAGGGGCCAGCTTGGGATCGAAACACGGCAGCCACCGCCTGACGAGCAACTGGCCGACCGGCGCACCGGCGATCCGCAGCACCTTGCGGTCGCCGGTGTTGCACTGGGCGAGCACGCCGACGGTGTATCTTTTGCCGCCAACCGAGACCGCCCGCGAGGCGGTGCCGATGCCGCCCTTGAAGCCGAAGCAGACCATGCCGGTCCCGCCGCCGACATTGCCTTCCTCGACCGCGCCCGGCCGCGCCGCATCGAGCGCTGTGGCGGTGGTTTCCGCGGTGACGTGAAAACCCTCGATATCGCTCAGATAGCCGCTCCAGGTTTCGGCCACGACCGGCCAGGTCGCGGTCCCGAAGCGCTTCGAGGTCCACATCTGGATCCCGGCATAAACCTGGCCAATGGCATTGGTATCGGTGATCCCGATCGGGCCCTGGACGATCCCGAAATCCTCGAGATAGGCGCGGCCGGTCATCTCGCCGTTGCCGTTGAGGTCGAAGAACCCGCCATAGACCGTCTTGGGGTTGGCACGACCGCGCGGGAATATCACCGTCACTCCGGTGCGGACCGGGCCGGTGCCAACCTCGAGCGGACCGTCGCCGCTGATCAGCGTGGTCTGTCCGACCTCGACCTCGGGCACGTCCGTGATGGCATTGAGCGCGCCCGGCGTTCCTTCGAACGGGACGCCGAGGTCTCGCGCGCGACCTTGCGCTTCCGCCGGTGCGAGCGCGAGCAGGATGAGTGCGAAGGCAGCTCTCACACAGTCTCCTTCGCGACGCGGGCTTCGATCATCGGCAGTTCGCGCGGGGTTAGGCCCTCGGGCTCTTCATCTAGCTCGCGGGCCCATTTGTGCCCCGAGTAAACTGCTTGCTGGATGGTGCTGGGCGCCCAGCAGTCGCCGATCCGGGTGACGGTCGCAATGCCCGCTTCGGCCCAGCGGCCGCGCACTTGGTCGAGGCCGCTGAAGAGGTCGTCGACTGGCAGCCGCGCGGTGACCGTGACCAACGCAGCGCACGGGAGTTCGCTTTCGACGCCGGTTAGGCCGTGGACGATCCGCACCCGGCCGTCGCCGCGACCGACGATGCTGCTGTAGGGCAGCACTTCGATCCCGAGCCGCGCGATGCGCTTGGCGATCGGCAGCGCCTCGAGCGTGTTGACCGTCCACGCCGAAACCATCGCAGCCGGAGTGACCAGCGTCACTTCGAGCCCGACGGCACGGCATTGCTCGGCAAGCACTCCGCCCATGTAATAATGGTCGTCGTCCCAGATTATCACCGGACCCTCGCTCGGCACGCGGCCGGTCATCAGATCGTCGGGCGTGTAGACCGCGGCCCCATCGAAACCTTCAACTGCAAAGCCCGAATCGCGCCCGACTCCATCGCCCCGCCAACGCGAGCCGGTGGCGATCGCGACGTGGCGCGCGCCGAATTCGAGCACATGGTCGGGCGTCAGCTCGCTGTCGCGATAGATTGAGACATTCTCCATCCGCTCGATCTGGGTCACCCGCCAGTCGCGCACCCGTGCCCATTCGGCCAGGCCCGGCAGCCGGCTTTCGCGGCTGACGCGTCCGCCAAGTTCGGCACCGGCTTCGGCGAGGTGTACCTCGAAACCGCGCCGCGCCGCCGACAACGCCGCCTCGAGCCCGGCGGGGCCGGCACCGACCACCAGCACCGAGCCGTCGGATTTCTTCGGCGGAATGATTTCGGGGTGCCAGCCGCGGCGGAATTCCTCGCCCATCGTCGGGTTCTGGGTGCAGCGCAAATTGGTCGAGGTGTAGTCGCTCGACACGCACATGTTGCAACCGATGCACTCGCGGATTTCGTCGATCCGACCCTCTTCGATCTTCTTCGGCAAAAACGGGTCGGCGATCGACGGGCGGGCGGCGCCGATGAAGTCCATGATTCCGCGGCGGATCTGCGACACCATCGTGTCGGGCGAAGTGAAGCGCCCGACCCCGACCACTGGCTTGCTCGTGACCTGTTTGACGAAGCGGGTATATTCTTCCTGGAAGCCTTCCTTGGCGAAGCGCGAAGTCTGGCTGTCGTTGGGCCAGTTCGACAGGTTGATATCCCACAGGTCGGGCAGTTCGGCGAGCATCTCGACCACGTCGCGCGCCTCGCCATCGTGGGTCAGGCCAATTTTGCCGATCAGCTCGTCGGCGGCGAAGCGGACCGCCACGGCGCAGCGGTCGCCAACCGCGTCTTTGGTCTCCTCGATCAGTTCGCGCAGCAGGCGCACGCGGTTTTCGAGGCTGCCGCCATATTCGTCGATGCGGTCGTTCTTGCGCCGTTCGAGGAATTGCTGGGCAATCGACAGATCGTGGGTCGCATAGACGTAGACGATGTCGAACCCGGCCTTCTTCGAGCGCACCGCCGCATCGCGGTGCCAGCCCCGCAGGTCGCGGATGTCCTGCTTGTCCATCGCTCGCGCCTGGACCGGCGAATGATAAATGATCGGCCGGTGCGACGGCGCCATCGGGGCCATGCGCGTGCCCCAATTGGCGACCGATCCGCCGTGGTGCATGATCTCGATCGCGGCGAGCGCGCCATGTTCGTGGATCGCATCGGCGGTCAGCGCCAGCGCCGGGATGTCGCGGTCGTCCCACAGCCGGCCTTCGTGAAACGGCTCGCAATCCGCGGTCGGGTGGATTTCGGTTTCCTCGGTCGCGACTACCGCCCAGCCGCCTTCGGCCTTGACCCCGCGCAACCGCGCCAGCGCCTGCGGCTGGGTCCAGCCGATGCCGGTGCAGTGCGGCACCTGGTAGAAACGGTTGCGCGCCGTCACCGGCCCGATCCGCACCGGCTCGAACAGGATGTCGTAGCGCGGATCGCGGCTCATGCTCCGATCCTCGCCGGTGCAAGGATGGAATCGAGCGTTTCGGCCAGCAAATCGACGATCAAGTCGAGCTCCTCATTGGTTACGGTGTACGGCGGCGCCAGCAGGATGTGGTCGCCGAGGCGGCCGTCGATGGTGCCGCCGCCGGGATAGATCAACAGCCCGCGCGCGAAAGCCTCGGCCTTGGCTCTCTGGTGGACCGCCAGCGCCGCATCGAACGGGGCCTTGCTCGCACGATCTTCGACCAGCTCGATCGCCTGAAGCAGGCCGCGGCCGCGGATGTCGCCGACATTGGGATGGTCGCCGAAGCGCTCGGTTAGCAGCGCCTTGAGCCGCGTCCCGGCGTCCGCGACGCGGGCGAGCAGCCCATCGCGCTGGATGATCCGCTGGACCGCGAGCGCGGCAGCGCAGCCGACCGGATGCGCGTTGTAGGTCTGGCCATGTTTGAGCGCGCCCGAACCCTTGGCGACCGCCGTGTAGACTTCGGACGTGCAGACCACCGCGCCGATCGGTTGGTAGCCAGCACCGAGGCCCTTGCCCAAGGTGACGATGTCGGGGACCACGCCGTCCTCCTCGCACGACAGGAAGGTGCCGGTCCGGCCCGAACCGCACATCACCTCGTCGAGGATCAGCAGCACCCCATAGCGGTCGCAAATCTCGCGCACTCGGCGGAGATATCCGGGCGCCGGCGGCACCGCGCCGCTGGTCGCTCCGACCACGGTTTCGGCGACAAAGGCGATCACCGTGTCAGAGCCGAGCCGGAGGATCTCGCGTTCGAGCGCATCGGCTGCCCTCCTCCCGTACGCCTCGGCGCCCTCGCCCGGCTCGGCGAAGCGATATTCGAAGCACGGGTCGACCAGCGCGACCTCGATCAACATCGGCGCGTAGGGCGCGCGGCGCCACACGCTGCCGCCGGCGGCGAGCGCGCCGAGCGTGTTGCCGTGATAGCTCTGGCGCCGGGCGATGACGTGGGTGCGCCCGGTGTCGCCGCGCTCCAGGTGGAATTGCCGCGCGAGCTTGAGTGCCGCCTCGACCGCTTCAGAACCGCTGCTGGTGTACCACACCCGGTCGAGCGATCCGGGCGACATTGCGGCGACCATCGCGGCCAGTTCCTCGGCGGCTTCGCTGGTGAAAAAACCGGTGTGCACATATTCCATCCGGGCCGCTTGCTCGGCGATTGCCGCAACCACTTCGGGATGGCCGTGGCCGAGGCACGAGACGGCGGCACCGCCGCATGCATCGATGTAGCGCCGGCCGTTATCGTCGATCAGGTAAATCCCTTCACCGCGAACGGCGACCGGCGGCCGTTGGCCGGTAAATCTGTGAAAGACGTGCTCGGCCCCCATGCCGGGCAAGCATGGTCCGCCCAGTCGATTTCGGTCAAGCCACCGCGGCCGGTTTGCGCAAACCATCGGGCCCGGACTAGGCTTGAGTCGGGGGTGATCGGAATGATTGCGGCACGGATCCTTTGCGCAGCGGCGGCGCTGGCCAGCGCTTCGCCCGCGGTTGCCGAGCTCGACCTCAATCGAGCCCAAGTCACCCATCTTTCCAATGGTCTGACGGTCATCCTGCTGGAGGATCACAGCTTCCCGTTGGTCAGCGTCCAGATGCTCTACAAGAGCGGCTCGGCGGCCGAGATCAGCGGCAAGACCGGCCTTGCCCATTTTCTCGAGCATCTCGCCTTCCGCGGCAGCGAAAACTTCCCCAACGCCAAGGCGACCGAGCTGATCTACGATTCCGGCGGCGAATGGCACGGCTATACGGCGATGGATCAGACCACCTATTTCGCCACCATGCCCCGGGATGGGCTCAAACTCCTGCTTACAATTGAAGCCGACCGGATGGCGCGAACGAACATCGATGCGGCCTCGATCGAAGCCGAAAAAGGCGCGGTCATCACCGAGCTGCACAGCTACGAAAATGATCCCGCGTCGGTGCTGCTCGAATCGGTTACGCGGACCGCCATCCAGGCCCACCCCTACGGCAGCCCGATGGCCGGCTATGTGAGCGACGTCACCGGCCTTACCGCGGCCGACGCCCGCGCTTATTACGCGAGCCATTATTCGCCGGGAAATGCGGTGCTGGCGGTGGTCGGCGACTTCGCGCTGGCGGACGCCGGCGCTCTTGTCGCGCAACGCTTTGCCGAAGTTC
>JBDSGH010000063.1:0-4778 GCA_039919095.1 Sphingomicrobium sp.
TTCGCTGTTCTTCGTCGCAACCGCCGACCAGCCGCACCGCAACCCGGCTTTTTATTCGGGCAGCCTCGATCCTTCGACCTATGTCGTGGTGCCTTATGCCGCGCCGGCGGTGCGGTTGCAGGCCTACACCCGCTACCTCGAAGGCGTGCCGCTCGCGACCCAGCGGATCCGCGAGAATTTGCGCACCCCGCTGCCGCTGTCGTTCGTCGACTTCGGCAAGAGCGCGTTCGGCGGCTATGCAGAATATTATCCGGGCGACGGGCTCAAGGCCTTCGCCGGGGTCGGCGATGCAGCGCAGCAGGCCGCGCTCAAGGCGGCATCGACCAAGGCGGCGGCGGCGATGCAGGAGCTGGCCAATTGGTTCGAAGCCCAGCGGGCCGGGGCCAACCAGGATTTCGCGCTGGGCGCGGCCAGGTTCCAGCAGATGCTGTACGATACCGAGATGGTCGATACGCCGATCGCCGAACTCGAGGCGATCGGCCAGGCCGACCTCAAGTCCAACCAGGACCAGCTGCGCGCTGCCTGCGCCCGCTGGTCGCCGCGTACCACGATCGCGCAGTGCATGGAGAAAATGAACGCGATCAAGCCCAAGGGCGGCGCGGTTGCCGCGGCCCGTGCCCAGCTGTCGGGGCTCAAGCAGTTCATCATCGACAAGGACCTGGTCTCGATCCCCGGGACCGAGGAGGCGCTGGTCGAGGAAGCACCGCCCTACAACCGGCAGAACTTCGCCTACATCAACATTCCCGGGCCGTACGAAAAAGCCCTGCCGTCGGTCTATTACATCGCTCCGCCCGACCCGAAGTGGAGCAAGGCGGTGCGCGATGGGTTCGTGCCCGGCGAAGCCGATTTGCTGTTCACCTCGGTCCACGAAGTGTGGCCCGGCCATTTCCTCAATTTCCTCCACGCCAACCGCTCGAGTTTCACCTTCGGCAAGGTGTTCGTCGGCTATGCGTTTGCCGAAGGTTGGGCCCATTACACCGAGGAAATGATGCGGGTGGCGGGCGTCGGCGGGGGCGGCGACGAAGTGCTGATCGGGCAATTGTCCAATGCCCTGCTGCGCGACTGCCGTTTTCTATCGGCGATCGGGATGCACACCGGGCGGATTACGCAGGAGCAAAGCTATCGCATGTTCCGCGACCAGTGCTTCCAGGACGAAGGCAACGCCCGCCAGCAGGCGGCGCGCGGCACCTATGACCCGGCCTATCTCAATTATACGATGGGCAAATTGATGATCCGCAAGCTGCGCGACGACTGGACCGCCAGCCGCGGCGGGCGCGTGGCGTGGAAGGCGTTCCACGACAAGTTCCTGAGCTATGGCGGTCCGCCCATCCCGCTGGTTCGCCAGCAGATGATGGGCGGACCGGCCAAGGCCGTGTTCTAGGTCGCCTGCCGCTCGAGCGGGATTGCACTGCGCGTGTCGCGCCCGCTCGAACTGCTGCCGAGGAAGTCGACCAGGTCGCCGATCAGGCGCTGCTTGTCGGTCGCGAACAGGCCGTGCGGGCTGCCGTCATATTCGATCAGCCGGGCACCCGGGATCGCCTTGGCGGCGGCGCGCGCGGTGGCGTCGATCGGTACCGTTACATCGGCGGTACCGTGGATGATCAGGGTCGGCACGGTGAAGCTTGCCAAATCGGGCCGGAAATCGGTCGTCGCAAAGGCTTGCGCGGCAGCGAGCGTCGGGCGCAGCCCGGCCATCATCGTCTGGCGCCAGTTGTTCATCAGCACTTCGTCGCTGACCGGCGAGGTCAAGGCGCCGACGCCGAAGAAGTCCTTCAAAAAGCCTTTGAAGAAATGCTCGCGGTCGGTCTTCATGCCGGCCGTCATCTGGTCGAACACCGACTGCGGAACGCCGTTGGGATTGTCGTTGGTCTGAAGCATGTAGGGCACCACGGCGGCGATCAGCACTGCGCTCGACACGCGCCGCGCGCCCTGCCGGGTGAGGAAGCGGGCAACTTCGCCACCGCCCATCGAGAAGCCGACCAAGGCGACCGGATCGGCAATTCCGGCGTCGTCGAGGATCGCGACGACATCGTCGGCGAAAGTGTCGTAGTCGTAGCCGTTCCAGGGCTGGTCGGAACGACCGAAACCGCGGCGATCGGGGATGATGGAGCGCTTGCCGGCTTCGGCCAGTGCCAGCGCGGTGTCGTCGAACGTATCGCCGGTCAGCGGCCAGCCGTGGAGCAGAACGACGGGGTCGCCCGAGCCCCAATCCTTGTAATAAAGCCGGGTTCCGTCCTTGGCCGTGGCATAGGGCATCGTGCACATCCTTCTTGTCGGTGAGTTTCCTCAACGCTCCAGCGCGCATGACCGTTGCGCTTGGGAACACAGAGTTTAGACCGGGTGAGCCATGGCCGAGCCAAAAACCCGTTATGTGTGCCAGGCCTGCGGGTCGGTCAGCAGCCGCTGGCAGGGCCAGTGCGCCGACTGCGCCGAGTGGAACACGCTGGTCCAGGAAGCGGCCGAAGTGTCGAGCATCTTCGCCGCCAAGCATAATCTGCGCGGCGGCGGGCGGACGATCGAGCTGGTCGGACTCGACAGCGAAGCCGCGCTGCCCGAACGGTTCGCGACCGGCATCGCCGAGTTCGACCGGGCGGTCGGCGGCGGGATCGTGCCCGGGTCGGTGATGCTGGTCGGCGGCGATCCGGGCATCGGCAAGTCGACCCTGCTGCTCCAGGTTGGGGCGCGGCTGGCCGAACGCGGGCAGGGCGTGGTCTATGTTTCGGGCGAGGAATCGGCCGAGCAGATCCGCCTGCGCGCGGTGAGGCTGGGCCTCGGCAAGTCGCCGGTCCAGCTGGCCGCGGCGACCTCGGTCCGCGATATCTTGACGACGCTCGAGGACGCGCCACCGGCGCTGCTGGTGATCGATTCCATCCAGACCATGCATTCCGACCTCATCGAAGGCGCGCCGGGCACGGTCAGCCAGGTGCGCGCTTCCGCGCAGGAACTGGTGCGGTTCGCCAAGGAGCAGGGCAGCGCGGTGGTGCTGGTCGGCCACGTGACCAAGGACGGCAGCCTCGCCGGGCCGCGCGTGCTCGAGCATATGGTCGATACGGTGCTCGGGTTCGAGGGCGAGCGCAGCCACCAGTACCGAATCCTCCGCGCGACCAAGAACCGCTTCGGCGGGACCGACGAGATCGGCGTGTTCGCGATGGAGACGGCAGGGCTGGTCGAGGTGCCGAACCCTTCCGCCCTGTTCCTCACCCAGCGCGGCGAAGCGGTCAGCGGGACCAGCGTGTTCCCCGCGTTGGAGGGGACGCGGCCGGTGCTGGTCGAAATCCAGGCGCTGGTGGTGCGGCTGGCGAGCGGGGCGACCCCGCGGCGCGCGGCGGTCGGCTGGGATTCGGGGCGGCTGGCGATGGTGCTTGCGGTGCTGGAAGCGCGCTGCGGGCTGAGTTTCGCGACCGCCGAAGTCTATCTGAACGTGGCCGGTGGCTATCGGTTGAGCGATCCGGCTGCCGATCTCGCGGTCGCGGCGGCGCTGGTGTCGGCGCTGAGCGAGCGGCCGGTGCCGCAGGATGCGGTGACAATGGGCGAGATTGCGCTGTCGGGCGAAGTGCGGCCGGTCGCGCATGCCGCGCTGCGGCTCAAGGAAGCGGCGAAACTGGGGTTCGAGCGCGGCTGGGTGCCGGGGGGCGCCGAAGGGCCGAAGGGGATCGCGTTGATGCGGTTCTCGCGGCTCGGCGAGCTCGTTGACCAGATACTAGGGCGCTAGGGGCTGGCGCTGGCGCGCTCGCGACGCTAGCCGGAGGCGATATGACTGCGCTCGATATGTTCGTGATCCTGCTGCTCGGCGGCGCCGCGCTGGTCGGGTTCGTGCGCGGATTTACCCATGAAGTGCTGGCGCTGGTGGCGTGGGTCGCGGGGATCGCGGCGTTGAAACTGTTCCACACCGGGTTGCAGGAGCGGCTGGTCGGTCCGGTCGGAACCGAGGCGGGGGCGAGCGTGTTGGCGTTCGCGCTGCTGTTCCTGCCGGCGTATATCGCGGTCAAGCTGTTCGCGCGGGCGGTCGGCGGCAAGGCGCGGCGATCGGTGCTCGGGCCGGTCGACCGGTTGCTCGGCGGCGGGTTCGGGATGCTCAAGGGGCTGATCGGCGCGACGCTGTTCTTCCTGCTCGCGAACCTCGCGACCGACATGGTTTACGGCACCGACGCCGACCGGCCCGCGTGGATGACCAGCTCGCGCACCTATCCGTTGCTCAATGCGACTGCGCGCGGGGTGGTCGACTGGGTCGAGACGCGGCGGCACCCGGGGGTGATCTTGTGATTTCGCCAAAAAATCCAATTAGACTCTATGACACGATGGCGCGCGAGAAGCGGGTGTTCGAGCCGGCCGATCCCAAGCGTATCACCATGTATGTGTGCGGGCCGACGGTGTATGGGCGCGCGCATATCGGCAATGCGCGGCCGGCGGTGGTGTTCGACACGCTCGCGCGGCTGATCCGGCATCACTATGGCCCGGACAGCCTGGTCTATGCGCGCAACGTCACCGATGTTGACGACAAGATCATTGCGTCGGCGACGGACGAGGGGGTCGAGACGTCGGTGATCACCGATCGCTACGAGCGTTTTTATCTCGACGACATGGGCGCGCTGGGCGTTGCGCCGCCCGACATTGCGCCGCATGCGACCCAGGAAATCGCAGCCATGGTGGCGATGATCGGCGAGTTGGTGGCCAACGGCCATGCCTATGCCGCCGAGGGGCATGTGCTGTTTTCAGTCGCGTCCGATCCTGCCTATGGCTCGCTCAGTCGGCGTGACCGCGACGCGATGATCGCCGGG
>JBDSGH010000064.1:0-2604 GCA_039919095.1 Sphingomicrobium sp.
GGAATATGAGCACGCCAAGGCGCGTGGCGCGAAAATCTATGCCGAGGTTGTCGGCTATGGCCTGTCGGGCGACGCCTATCACGTCACCGCTCCGCACCCCGAGGGCAAGGGCGCCGAGCTGGCGATGCGGATGGCGCTGAAGAAAGCCGGCATGGAGCCGTGCGATATCGATTACATCAATGCCCACGGCACCTCGACCATGGCCGATACGATCGAGCTGGCCGCGGCCAAGCGGGTCTTCGGCGACGATCTGTGCGGCGCGTCGATGAGCTCGACCAAGTCGGCCATCGGCCATTTGCTCGGCGGCGCCGGAGCGGTCGAGAGCATTTTCTGCATCCTCGCCATTCGCGACCAGATCGTCCCGCCGACGCTCAACCTCGACAATCCGAGCGAAGGGACCGAGGGCGTCGACCTCGTCCCGCACGTCGCCAAGAAGCGCAAGGTAACCGCGGCCCTCAACAACAGCTTCGGGTTCGGCGGGACCAACGCCAGCCTGGTCCTGAAGGCGGTGTGAAGAAGCTTGTTGCGCTCGCGGTCGCGGTTGGCGTTGCGGCGCTGATCGCCGTCGGGCTGCTGTGGGGGACGGCCGGGCCGACGCCCGGGCCGCATCGCATCATCGTCGAGGAAGGCTCGAGCCTGGCCTCGGTCGCGCGCCAGCTTGATGCGGCCGGCGCGATCCCAGGCACCGCCGGCACCTTTCGAGCGATGGCGCGGCTGCTCGGGTCGCCCGACCCGGTCCAGGCCGGCGAATTCGAAATCCCCAAGGGCATGTCGGCGGCGGCGGTGCTCGACCTGCTCCAGCACGGGCGGCCGGTGCAGCGGCTGATCACGATCGCCGAGGGCACGCCGTCCGTGATCGTTCAGGACAAGGTCGCCGCGACCAAATTTCTGACCGGCGCGGCGCCATTGCCGCCCGAAGGATCGGTGCTGCCCGACAGCTATGGCTATCAGCGCGGCGAAACCCGCGCGGCGGTGGTCGCGCGGATGCAGGCGGCGATGACCAAGACGCTCGACGCGCTGTGGGCCAAGCGCAAGCCAACCTGCCAGGTCAATTCCAAGGCGGATGCGGTAAACCTCGCCTCGATCGTTGAGAAAGAGACCGGCAAGGCGGCCGAGCGGCGGACCGTCGCCGGGGTCTATTGCAACCGCCTCAGGATCGGCATGAAGCTCGATGCCGACCCGACCGTGATCTACCCGATTACCAGGGGCAAGCCGCTCGGGCGGCGGATCAAGCGTTCGGAGCTCGACGCCGACACCGGCTACAATACCTACCGCAGCCCGGGCCTGCCGGCCGGCCCGATCGCCAACCCGGGGCGCGACAGCATCGCCGCAGTGCTCGACCCGGCACAGACCAAGGCGCTGTATTTCGTCGCCGACGGGACCGGCGGCCACGTCTTCGCCGAGACCCTCGACGAGCACAATGCCAATGTCCGCAAATGGTATGCAATCCGCCGCGCGCGGGGCGAAATGTGAGCTCGTGCGTTATCGTTTTCGACGGAGCGTAACCCTGGTGGCTCTTCGCTGTCTTGGATGAGTCACACCACTGCCATCCGCGCGCAACATCAGGGCGCTACATGCGACGCATGGAACTAGAATTTTCCGCAATGCGGGGACTGAGGAATGCGCTGGTGTTCAGCCTTTCCATCTGGGCTTTGATTCTTGGTGCGCTGGCGGTGATGCCGGGGCCCTGATCGGCCCCTAGACACCATTAGCGCGGCAAGCCGACGTCCGTGGCGCGGACGTAGCCGACCCGGCGCTCGGCGCCGCCATAGCCCCACGCCCAGCCGAGGCTGTTATCGAGCATCGAGAATGGGTCGCCGGCCTTGAGCTCGGCCACCGCTTCGGCGTCATCGGAAGGTTGCAGCCGCAGGATAGCGGTCGCGATCAACGCCCGTTCGAGCGGCTCGGCGTAATGCGAGGCAATGACCGTATGGGCCAGCGCACAGTCGGCGAGGTCGGGGCGATAGGCATAGACCGCAGGGTCGGGCAGGTTGGATGGCCCGGTCAGCGCGAACCCATCAGTTCTGGTGGGCGAAGGCCGCTCCAATGATCGGTCGGTGGGCGGCGGGCGCCCCGTCGCCGCCGTCGCGGAGGTTGCGTTTGAAACCTTCAAGGAAATCGGCCCCGTTGCTGGTCCGGACGACAAACACATTGCGGCGGTCGTCCTGATCGCGTTCGCGCCGCAGATAGCCGAGTGCGCCAAGGGTGTTCAAGGCGCGAGTAACAACCGGCTTGGACACGCCGAGGATTTTGGCAAGGCCCCTCACCGTATGCGGACCCGGCGTCAGGTAAACCACCATCAGCAAGGCCATCTGGCGATTGGTGAGATCCGGCTCGCCGGAGCGGACATAAGCGATCAGCGCCTTCATCCAGCCGTTTAGCGATACCTCGCTCATGATTGACTCCGTCGCGTCGGTGCTTGGGAATTAAACCGGTAAGGACGCGAAATGTTGCAGGCAAACCGTACGAAAAACGGGAAAGAAGCGCGGTTCGTCCGATGGAATCGGCAGGTCAGCCCCGTGGATAGCGCTGCGACAGCATCGCGAAGGCGGCCCTGAGCCCAAGCGCATCGCCGCCCAGGGGTCGGCCCGGCTTGCCCTTTGG
>JBDSGH010000065.1:0-3314 GCA_039919095.1 Sphingomicrobium sp.
AAGACCCGCGGCGAATTCCACGGCTCGGACATCGTCGGCCACGCGCTCGATGCGCTCGACTGCTCGACGATCAAGACCATCACCATCCTCGGCCGACGCGGCCCGCATCAGATCGCCATGACACCCAAGGAATTGGGCGAGCTCGGCCATCTCGAAGCGGCCTTGCCGATTGTCGACCTCAAGGATTTCCCGCCGGTCGAGGCCGACGGCGCTCTCGAGCCGGGCCAGCGCAAGTCGGTCACCATCCTGCGCGATTTCAATGATATCCGCGCCAACCGGCCCAAATCGATGATCTTCGATTTCTTCGCCAAGCCGTTGGCGATCGAGGGCGACGGCCACGCCGAACGGCTGAACGTCGAGCGCACCGAGCTCGACGAAAAAGGCGGCGCGCGCGGCACCGGCGAAACCTACGAAGTGCCCGCCAGTCTGATCGTCAGCTGCATCGGCTACTCGACCCCGCCGATCGCCGGAGTCCCCTATGACGATCGCGGCGGCAAGTTCCTCAATGTCGCCGGCCGCATCGCCGACCGGCTCTACGCGGTCGGCTGGGCGCGGCGCGGGCCATCCGGGACGATCGGCACCAACCGCCCCGACGGCTATGAAGTGGCCGAGGCGATCGCCGCCGCGATGCCGGCCGGCAGCGGCGGCGACCGCGCCGGCGGCGAAGGACTCCATCGCCTGCTGACCGAACGCGGGGTCCAGCCGACCGACTTCGCCGACTGGCGGCGGATCGAGGCGGCCGAGGAAACCGCCGCCCGCTCAGGCAGCCCGCGCGAGAAAATGGTCCGCGTCGAACATTGGCTGCAGACCCTGGGGCACAACTAATGTCGAGGCCCCGGCGCGGTGGCCGGGGCGACGGCTCAGCGTGTCCCTTGCGCTAACCCAACCCCCCAGCTACCAAGCCCGCGCCTTGACCCCCGCGGCTTCACGCCCGGTGGTCGGTCGGGGAGTAGCTCAGCCTGGTAGAGCACTGTCTTCGGGAGGCAGGGGCCGGAGGTTCGAATCCTCTCTCCCCGACCAACTTCCTGTCGGCCGTCCAGCGGATGGCCGACGGCGGAGGGAGCAAGGCGGCTTGGCTTACGCAGCTGGCGCTTGCCCGAGTCCCAGTCGACCAAGCGGATTTCCGATCAGCCCGCTGACCATCGCCGCCTGGATCCACGTCGCTGGCCATAGCCCCGCGATATGAGGGACCAGCGCGTCGCGGACCCAGGGCAGGATGCGGCTGTCGGATTGATAGAAGGGCGTCAGCGCCGCGCTCAACGCCTGGTACAAGCGGACATGGCCGCGTCTGAGCCTCACCGCGCGGCCCAGAGCCCGAGCCAGATCGACTTCGTTCTTCAACCCCATCGCCAGCGCATAGACGTCGAGCAGGGCCATATTTGCGCCCTGCCCGAGTTGGGGGCTGGTCGAGTGCCAGGCGTCGCCGACATGGATCAGGCGGTCCGAAGCTGGCGACGCCAATGTTCGGTGGGCATATTGGGCGAAGGTCAGCTGAGAATGTTGCGTAAACTGCGGGAGGATCGCGCTTAACTCGGGCCAGGCCGCCTCCACCTGGTCCTTCCACGCCTTGAATGGCGATGCTTGCCAATTGCTCAACTGATCGTGGCGCAGCGACCAGAAGAAGGTCGCAAGGGATTTGCCGGTTTCACCGCTGGTGCCGATCGGCATGATGCCGACCATCAAGCTCGCGGCGCGATAGCGTTGCTCGAGTGCAGCGTGATCGAGATTGCTGTGGATCGGCCACTCGATCGTGCCCCAAAGCGCACCGTAAGCGAGCGTTCGGCCCTGTGCCGGGGCCAATTGCGAGCGCACGTCCGTCGCGTCGATGATGAGGCCCGCTTCGCTCGACTCGGTTCCGTTGGAAAAGACCAGGCGACGCTTGGCGGAAGTGACCCGCGACCCGACGACTTCCTTGCCTGTGCGGACTTCGATGCCGTGCGCGCAAACAGCATCGAACAGGATGTCGAACAAGGTCGCCCGGTGGATGCCGATAGCGGGCTGGGCGTCTGCTTTGAGCCATGAATATTGAACGTCCAGAACGCGGCGCCCGGTGGTCGAGCTACGGCCAAACAGCCGATGAATCGGGGCGCCCCTCGCGCGGACCTTCTCACCCAGTCCGAGATGATCGAGGACGGCAAGGCCGGTCGGCTGCAACATCAGGCCGGAGCCGATTGGCTGCGGCTCGGCGAAGCGGTCGAACAGCGTAACCGAATGGCCTTGGCGATGAAGCAGCAAGGCTGCGGCGAGCCCTGCCGGACCGCACCCCGCGATGGCGATTTCAATCGGTCGCACGAACCGCCGTGACTAGCTCGCGAATCCCGGATCCAGCCGGAACGCCTTGCGCTTGAGTGCCGGCCAGGCGAGCAGCTTGGCGGCCAGCGCGACCCCCACTGCGCCTTGCGCCGCCGCCGTTTCGGGCGCGCCCTGGGGCGGGTTGTTGATATGGTCGCCGGCCGACAGCGCCATGATCTGCGCCTGGCACGCGCGCTCGAGGAAATAGAGCCTGACGAAGCACTCGCCGATGGTCGGCCCGACCGCCAGCGTGCCGTGGTTGCGTAGGATCATCGCATTCTTGTCGCCGAGGTTGGCGACGATCCGCTCGCGCTCGCTCAAATCGACTGCGACCCCCTCATAATCGTGGAACGCGATGTCGCTCCGCACCAGCATCGCGGTCTGGGTCAGCGGCAGCAGCCCGTCCGAATGGGCCGACACCGCCTGCCCGGCTGGGGTGTGGAGGTGCATCACGGCCTGCGCATCGTCGCGCGCCATGTGGATCGCGCTATGGATGGTGAAGCCGGCCGGATTGGTGATGAACGGCGTCGGGCCGACCGGATTGCCCTTGGTATCGACCTTGACCAGCGACGAGGCGGTGACTTCCTCGAACATCAGATTGTACGGATTGAGCAGGAAATGGTGCTCCGGCCCCGGGATCCGCGCCGACAAATGGGTGAAGATGAGGTCGTCCCAGCCGTAATAAGCGATCAACCGATAGGCCGCGGCGAGGTCGACCCGGATCGCCCATTCCTCGTCGCTGACCTGGCCTTCGAGCGACGGGATTTCGACCGAATCCAGCACCTTGGTCCCGGTCATGCCGCGGTTGATGTCGTCGACCCGGTTCATCACTTGCTCTCCTGGCGGTCGGGGTGGGCGGCGGCGAATGCGTCGATCGCGGCGGCATTGGCGTCCGCCCGGACCAGCGTCGGATAGGCGTCGACCGCCACGTTGAACCGCCGCGCATTGTACATTTGCGGGACCAGGCAGACGTCGGCCAGGCTGGCTTCGTCGCCGAACATGAAGCGCCCGGCGCGCGGCGC
>JBDSGH010000066.1:0-3857 GCA_039919095.1 Sphingomicrobium sp.
GCCGGTTGCGACGAGGACGATGATGGCAACAACGGCCAGTATGAGGACGAGAAGAATAGCTCGCATGCGCTGGCTCCTGATTGTGCCTGGATATGAAACAACGCAAAACTACGGGCGTGTTTCCCCCCGTGCCAAGTTGACGCACTGGGCGCAAGCGGCTAACGGGCCGCTCTTTCCGGGCGCCTTCGCGTGCCCGCTCAAATCAGGCCAAATCAGGCACAATCAGGATTAAACGCCATGGCGCGGGTATGCGAGCTGACCGGCAAGGGTCGGCAGGTGGGCAACAATGTTTCCCACGCGAACAACAAGACCAAGCGGACTTTTCTGCCCAACCTGCAGAACGTCACGCTGCTGTCCGATTCGCTCGGGCAGGGCGTCAAGCTGAGGGTTTCAACCCACGGGCTGCGCTCGGTCGAGCACGTCGGCGGGCTCGATAATTGGCTGACCAAGGTCAGCGAGGACAAGCTTTCGCTGAAAGCGCGCAAGCTCAAGCGCGAGATCGCCAAGAAGGCGAAAGAGACCGCGGCCGCCTGAGCGGCTGCGGCCGGCGCTAAGGCCGGTCGCCCCAGTGGCGCAGGAGCTGGGCCTGGACCAGCTGCAACCGGGTGAAATTCTCCGGCTCCATCTTGAGACCCTCGAGCGCGGCGACCTCGTTGAGGTCGTAGAGCAGGTTGCGCCTAAACGGGTCCTGGATCCGGCTCTGGATGAAGGTGATCGCCACCAGCCGCTCGCCCTTGGTCACCGGCTCGACTTCGTGCAGCGTGTCCGACGGATAGAGAATTGCGCTGCCCGGCGGCAATTTGAAGCGAATGCTGGCATCGCCCTGCCGGACATGCAGCGCGCCACCTTCATAGGCTTCGGGCGGGTTGAGGAAGATCGTGCAACTGATGTCGCTGCGGATGAACATGCCGGGCAATTGCAGATAAGCGGCGTCGGTGTGCGCGCCATAGGCCATGCCGGGATGATAGCGGGTCATCAGCGGCGGAGCGATCACTACCGGGAACGCAAAATCGCGCAGCTCTTCGTTGCGCACCAGGGCACCCTGCAGCAGCTTGGCGGTGCTTTCGAACGCCGCCTGGTCGTGGAGCTGCTCGTTTTTCTTCGCAATGTTGTGCGGATTGGTGAAGCGGCCGTCGACGAACGGCGCGGTGGCGGCGATCGTGCGGCACTGCTCGACCTCGGCCGGAGTGAGGATTTCTAGGACTCGGTACATTCAGCGCTCCGCTTGAAGCTGGTCGGTGTGGTTCGGTGCGGGCGAAACCCGGGCGGCCTGCTTTACTGTCGACGACGACGGCCAGTCGAGAGCGATCAGCAGCGTGCGCAGCGGCGGCTGGAGATTGTCGTCGGTCATCAGCCATAACCGCAGCTTGCCCGGCGCCAATGTTTCGACCGCGACCGCTTCGAGATTGTCGACCGGCCCGAGCGGCAAGGCGATGCGGCGGCCGAAGCGGTAGCCCGACCCGGACTGGTCGAGCGCGACCAGCGCATTCCTGAAGCCGAGCGGAGTCTGCCGCCGTTCGATCGCGATCACCTGGCCCGGACCGAGCGCGGCGGCGTCGGAGATGTCGCCGCGGGCATGGCCGATCGGCACCAGGCGCAGGTGCGAGCCGTCGAACCGGATCAGGCCGTCACCGTTCTCTGGAAACAGCAGGAGCTCGCGGGGTTGGGCGGCGATGCCTTCGACGCCCTTGTTGGGACGCCAGCCGTAGCGGCGCAGCGAAACCGAGCCGAGGGCACGACGGAAATCCCGGTCGTAGAGCCACAGTCCGTGGCGATTTTCGAACACCACCCACCAGCCGCGCCCGCCCGGATCGCGCAGCAGTGCTTCCGAATCGCGGTTGCGCTTGAAGCGGCCCTCGCCCGGACCCGACGGCAGCTCGCCGATCAGCGCCGGCTCGACCCACCGCGCGGACCTGCGCCCCGCGCCCGGCGGATTGAACCGGATCAGTACGCCCGAATCGCTCAGCGCCAGCAGCTGCCCGCGGTCGAGCGCGAGCGCGGACACGCCGCCAAAGCGCGGGTCGTTGCCGGTCAGTTTCCATGCTCCGACGAACTGCAACGGACCGAACCCGGCCGGGTCGAACGCAATCGCGCGGAATTCGATTCGGGCGGTGCGAGGACCGAGCTCCGTGCGGTTGGGAACCCAGAACATGCAATTGTAGAACAGCGCGATTGCGGCCGGCATCAGCAGGCACGCGGCAAGGTCGCGAATCCTGAACTTCGGCTGCACTGCCCGTTCAGCCTTCATTGGGTTCGACCTGCGCATAAAGCTCTCAAGGTACGGGGTTTTTCCCCTTCCCCGTCCTGATTTTGGTTCCCTCGCGTCGCGTATCGAGGGGGGCCCGGTACGAGAAATCGTGCCGGGCCCATTTTTTTGGGGCGAAGATTGGTCACGCGGTTTCGAACAGCCCCGCCAATTGCTCGATCATCGCCCCGGCCAATTGATCGGCATCCATGATCGTCACCGCCTTGTCGTAGTAACGCGTGACATCGTGGCCGATGCCGATCGCGATCAGCTCGACTGGCGAACGGCGCTGGATCCAGTCGATCACTTGGCGCAGGTGGCGTTCGAGATAGGTCCCGCCGTTGGCCGACGCGGTCGAATCGTCGACCGGGGCGCCGTCCGAAATGACCATCAGGATGCGCCGCTCTTCGGGCCGGGCGATCAGCCGCTGGTGCGCCCACAGCAGCGCCTCGCCGTCGATATTCTCCTTGAGCAGGCCCTCGCGCATCATCAGCCCGAGGTTGCGGCGGGCGTGGCGGTAGGGCTCGTCGGCGCGCTTGTAGAGGATGTGGCGCAAATCGTTGAGCCGTCCCGGATGGCCCGGGCGGCCGTCGGCCAGCCACGCCTCGCGGCTCTGCCCGCCCTTCCACGCGCGAGTGGTGAAGCCGAGCACTTCGGTCGCCACCCCGCACCGCTCGAGGGTGCGCGTCAAGATGTCTGCGGCGATCGCCGCGATGGCGATCGGGCGGCCGCGCATCGAGCCCGAATTGTCGATCAGCACGCTGACGATGGTGTCGCGAAACTCGGTGTCGCGCTCGATCTTGTAGCTCAACGAATGGGCCGGATTGACGATCACCCGCGCCAGCCGCGCGGCGTCGAGCATGCCTTCCTCCTGGTCGAATTCCCAGCTGCGCGACTGCTGCGCCATCAAGCGCCGCTGCAACCGGTTGGCGAGCCGCGTGACGACGCTTTGCGAACTCGCCATTTGCTGGTCGAGGTAAGCGCGCAGGCGCCCGAGCTCCTCGAGGTCGCACAGATCCTCGGCCTCGACGATCTCGTCGAAGCGGGTGGTGAACGCTTTGTAGTCGGTCGGCGGCGCAAGGTCCCAGTTGCGGCGCCCGGCTGCGGCCTGGGCATTGTCGCTGGCCTCATCGTCGGGCGATTCCTGCTGGTCCCCGCCGTCCATGTCGTCGGAGCCCTGGTCGTCGTCGGCCGAATCGTCGCGTTCCTCGCCGCGCCGCTCCATGTCGCCGCCGGCCGGCGTGCCGTCGTCGCCTTCGTCGCTCTCGTCCGAATCGCCCTGATCGCCCTCTTCGTCGTCGCCGCCGATTTCGGGCGCCTGCTCCGACAGATCCTCGGCCGGCGACAGCTCGAGGTCCTCGAGCAGCCGCCGCGACAATTTGGCGAAGGCGGCCTGGTCGTCGAGCGTCAGCGCCAGCGCGTCGAGTTCGGCGCCGCCTTTGTCCTCAATCCACGGCGCGAGCAGCTGCAACCCGGCCAGCGCCGGCTTGGGCGGCGCCTCGCCGCTCAGCCGCTCGCGCGCAATCAGCCCGACCGCAGTCGCCAACGGCACTTCGGCGGCGCTGCGCGCGCGGGTGATCGAATCGCCGCGCACCCGGGCTTCGGCGAGCTC
>JBDSGH010000067.1:0-6017 GCA_039919095.1 Sphingomicrobium sp.
CCGGCAGCGGCGAATATCTCCACAACCACGAGCATGGAATCTACGTCGATATCGTCAGCGGCGAGCCATTGTTCGCGTCGTCGGACAAGTTCGAAAGCGGCTGCGGCTGGCCGAGCTTCACCAAGCCGATCGAGCCCGCGCACGTCAACGAAGTGCGCGACAGCTCGCACGGGATGGAGCGGACCGAAGTGCGCTCGACCCACGGCGACAGCCATTTGGGCCACGTCTTTACCGATGGCCCGGCCGATCGCGGTGGGCTGCGTTATTGCATCAATTCGGCGTCCTTGCGCTTCGTCCCGCGCGAGGAAATGGAAGATGCCGGGTACGGAGCCTATCTTGACCAGGTCGAATAAGGCCGGCCAAAAGGGCGGTCAGCGCGCCATCATGATCGAGCTGATTTCGCGCAGCCGCGCGTAATAGACGCCGTCGGCGCACGAGTCCGACCGGCACCGGTCGCGCCGGGCGATGAATTTCTGGTGCGTGCGCAGCAGCCTGGCCCGAGTCGCGGCGTCGGCGCGGCCCCATGACTGGCTGTAAAGCACCGCCTGGTGGCGATCGAGCGCGGCCAGGCTGGGGTTGCGGCACACCGCAATTTCGCCGCTGGTGCGGGCAAAGCTGCAGCTGAAGCTTGGCTGCGGCGGGGAAGGCGGCAAGACCATCGCCGGGCGCGGCCGCGGCGGCGCAACCACCGGTGCCGCCGGAGCCGGCCGGGACTGGGCCAGAGCCGGCGCGGCCGACGGGCGTACCGCCGGAGCGATCGGCGCGGCCGGGGCCGGCCGCGACGCGACCCGCGCCATCGGCGGCGGCAACGGCAGTTCGGGTCGTTGCTGTTGCTCCTGCTGCTGCCGGGTTGCCGAGCGGAATACCGCCTGCGGGTCGAAGGTCAGCGGCAGCGCGTTCGGCTCGGTCGCTGCAACCTCCTCGTTCGCCGCTCCGAACGGTTCTTCGGGTGACGGAAGCGGCGCGCGGACGAACAGGAACACCGCCAGCGCGAGCAAAGTGATTGCCGCCGCCGCGAACAGCGCGCTGGGCGAACGCGGCTTGGCCGGTTGGGGCGGGACCCAGGCCGCCTCCATCCGCATCTTGTCATAGTCGGCGCGGCGCTCGGGATCGCCGAGCACGGCATAAGCGTCGTTGATGGCGCGGGTGTGCGCCGCCGCCTCAGCCGACGGATTACGGTCGGGATGATAAAGCCGCATCAGCGCCACATAAGCAGCGCGGATCACCACCTCCTGCGAGGTCGGGGCCAATCCCATGGTGGCATAATGATCAGGCGTCACTGGGCCTTGCGCACCCCCACGGTTCGATTGCCGATTCTTGCCCCGCCGAAACGGTTTAGCAAGGTCGAAATGCGGCGGCGGTCAACGGGCGCGGATATCGAACCGGCGGGCGGTCGGGTGGCTGCTCGACAGGCCGCCGTCGACCACCAGCGCCTGGCCGTTGACGTAGGAGGCCTCGGCCGAGGCGAGGAACAGGGCAGCGGCGGCGATTTCGTGCGCCTCGCCGCCGCGCCGGAGCGGATTGAGATCGCCGATGCGGTCGCCGCGGCCGGCATCGCGGGCCATCTGATAAAGGATTTCGGTCATTCCGGTCTCGATCAGCCCGGGGCAGATCGCGTTGACCCGGATGTTGGTCCCGTAAAGCTGCTGGGCGGCGGTGGTGACGAGGTTGATGACCCCCGCCTTCGCCGCCGAGTAAGCCGCGCCGCCCGCGCCCGAGCGCAAGCCGGCGACGCTCGCGGTGCAGATGATCGACCCACCGCCGCGCGCTTTGAGATGCGGCGCGGAGTATTTGATCGCGAGGAACGGGCCGATCAGGTCGATGCGCAGAATTTCGGCCCAGTCCGCGGCGCTTTGCTCGAAGATCGAGGCGAGACCGCCCGAAATGCCGGCGTTGGCGAACATGATGTCGAGCCCGCCATGCTGCGCGACGGTGTCGTCGATCAGCCGCTGGACGTCCGCCTCATCGCCCGCGTCGGCGGCGACGATGCCGGCGCCGGGATGGAGGTCGGAGCCGACCACGGTCGCGCCCTCATCGCGGAACATTGCCGCGGCGGCGCGGCCGATGCCCGACGCGGCGCCGGTGACGATCGCGACCTTGCCGCTTAAGCGTCCAGTGGCCATGCTCATTCCCTTGTTCGAATGTCGGCTGATATAGCTGCCACGCCATCCGGAGCCGCGCCATGGATTTCAACCTGTCCCCAGCCGATGTCGAGTGGCGCGAGCGGGTGCGGGCGTTCATGGACAGCGAGGTCCGCCCGGCCGTCGCCGATTATGACGCGCAGCAGCTTGAGGGCGAGCGCTGGAAGGTGCTGCCGGTGATCGAGCAGCTCAAGCAGCGCGCGCGGGCCGCCGGGCTGTGGAATTTGTTCATGCCGCCGAGCCACGGTGCGCCACCGGTCGACGCCAGTTTCAAGTTCGACGGGCCCGGGCTGAGCAACCTCCAATATGCGTTCTGCGCCGAGGAGATGGGGCGGATTTTGTGGGCGTCGGAGGCGTTCAACTGCTCGGCGCCCGACACCGGCAATATGGAGGTGCTGCATCGCTACGGCACCGCCGAGCAGAAGGCGCAGTGGCTGAAACCTCTGATGGACGGCGCGATCCGCTCGGCGTTCCTGATGACCGAGCCCGAGGTGGCATCGTCCGATGCGACCAATATCCAGTGCAGCATTGCGATGAGCGGCAATGAATATGTCGTCAGCGGCCGCAAATGGTGGTCGAGCGGGGCGGGCGATCCGCGCTGCAAGCTGGCGATCGTGATGGGCAAGAGCGACCCCGCGGCGGGCACGCACCAGCAGCAGTCGATGATCCTTGTGCCGCTCGACGCCGACGGGGTCGAGATCGTCCGCCATCTGCCGGTGTTCGGCTATGACGACGCGCCCCACGGCCACATGGAAGTGGCGCTGAACGAGGTCCGCGTGCCGGCGTCGAACATCCTGCTCGGCGAGGGCCGCGGGTTCGAGATCGCGCAGGGCCGGCTCGGCCCGGGGCGAATTCACCATTGCATGCGGATGATCGGGGTCGCCGAGGAAGCGATCGAGGCAATGGTCCGGCGATTGAAGTCGCGCATCGCGTTCGGCAAGACCCTGGCGGAGCAGTCCGTGTGGGAAGAACGGGTCGCCGACGCCCGGATCGAGATCGAGATGACCCGGCTGCTGTGCCTCAAAGCGGCCGACATGATGGACCGCGCCGGCAACAAGGCGGCGCAGCGCGAGATCGCGATGATCAAGGTGGCGGCGCCGCGCACCGCTCTGAAAGTGCTCGACGACGCGATCCAGGCGCACGGCGGGGCCGGGGTCTCGCCCGATTTCCCGCTGGCCAGCGCGTGGGCCGCGGTGCGCACCTTGCGGCTCGCCGACGGACCCGATGAAGTCCACCGCCGGGCAATCGCGAGGCAAGAATATAAGCTGCACGGATGAGCGATCCGGCGCTCGACGAGCCCGCGCTGGGGGCGTGGCTGGCGGCCCATCTGGCGGGCTTCGAAGCGCCGTTCAGACTGACCAAATTCGCGTCGGGCCAGTCCAACCCGACCTATCTGGTCGACGCCGCGTCGGGCCAATATGTGCTGCGCCGCAAGCCGTTCGGGGAATTGCTCCAATCGGCCCATGCGGTCGACCGCGAATTCAGGCTGCTGGCGGCGCTGTCGCCGCTCGGTTTCCCGGTGCCGCGGCCGCTTGCGCTGTGCGACGATCCAGATGTGATCGGGGCGATTTTCTACGTTATGGGGAAGGCCGAGGGGCAACCCTACGCCGACGGCGCGCTGCCCGGTTTCGAGCCCGCCGAGCGGACTGCGATCTATCACGCGATGGTCGATACGCTGGCCGATCTGCACCGGGTCGATGCGGCGGCGGCGAGGCTCGCGGACTTCGGCAAGCCGGGCACTTATGTCGAGCGCCAGGTGGCGCGCTGGACGCGGCAATATCGCGGCTCTCAGACCGACCAACTCGACGACATGGAACAACTGATTGCGTGGCTGCCGCAAACTCTGCCCGAGCAGAGCCGGAGCGCGATCGTCCACGGCGATTACCGGATCGACAATGTCGTGTTCACCGACGACGGCCGGTTGAGCGCGGTGCTCGACTGGGAGCTTGCGACGCTCGGCGACCCGATCGCCGATTTCTCTTACTTCGCAATGCAGTGGGTGCTTCCGGCCGACGGCGGCGCGGCGCTTGGCGGGCTCGACCTCGACGCGCTTGGAATCCCGTCGCTGAGCGCGATCACCGAACGCTACCGGGCGCGCTCGGGAGTTGCGGTGGGCGATAATCTCAACTGGTATTTCGCGTATAATCTGTTTCGCCTGGCGGGGATCGTCCAAGGCATCAAGAAGCGCCTCAACGATGGCACCGCGAGCCACAAGAACGCCGCCGAAATGGCGGCCAAAGTGCCGAGCCTGGCAAGCGCCGCGTGGCGCTTCGCGCAACAGTCGTGAGCGCCAAGTTTTTCTGAACAATAGCGAAATGGCGCATTCAGCGGCGGTGCAGTGCGACGGGCTTAGGAACCTCAACTAGGGCGCCGTGCGTTACTTGCGGCGAAGACCTGTTTGGTAGACATCGAATCGAAGGAGAGTGGCCATGAAGGCTGTTTCGAAAATCCTGGCGGGCGGCGTTGCATTTGCCGCGCTGGCCAGCGCGGCCCCTGCGGCCGCTCAATATTACCCCGGTTACGGTTATGGCTACGGCAACGGCGGCAACGTCGTCGGCCAGGTCATCAACCAGGTACTCGGCGGTAATCAGTACGGTTACAACCAGGGCTATGGCGTCAACAGCCAGGCCGCAGTGCAGCGTTGTGCGGCAGCGGTCGAGCAGCGCATCAACCGCGACTACGGCAGCCGCGGCGGTTACGGCGGTTACGGCGGATATGGCGGCTACGGCGGCTATAACGGCTATGCGGCCGGCAACGCCCGAGTGCTTGGAGTGACTCAGATCGAGCGTCGTTCCAATAACGGCCTGCGGGTCCGCGGTGTTGCTACCGCCAATGCGGCCTACGGCGGCCAGTACGGCGGAGCCTATGGCGGCGGTTACGGCGCGCCCGGCGGCTATGCTCCGCAGGGGGAACTGAGCTTCAAGTGCAACATCGATTACCGCGGTTACATCACCGACATCGATCTTGACCGCAACAACAACGGGTACGGCTATCGCCGCTACTAGCTTGATCCCGTCAGGGTGACATAAAAGGATGCGCCGGGGCCCATGGCTCCGGCGCATTTTTTATGGTCTCAGACGGTGGTCGCAAGACTGCGCGCGACTTCGCCGAGCTGGTCGGCACAGGTCCCCCAGCCATCCTGGAAGCCCATTGCGGCGTGAGCCTGGGCATCCGCCGCATCCTTGTGGAGGACGGTCGCGGTGTAGCGGGTCTTGCCGCCGCCGGCGTCTTCGAAGGTGTGGATCGCGGTGAACGGAAAGCCGTTGCAGCCGTCGTCCGGAAAAGTGTTCGGGCGGTAGCCCGGGAGCAGCGCGCTCGACCAGATGATCCTCTCGCCTTCGACGACTTCGAGGATGCACGCGCTGGCCTTGTAGTCGAACCCATCAGGGCCGGTCATGCGGGTGGTGAACGCGCCGCCTGCGCGCAGATCAATCTCGGCTTCGGGAGTCTCGTAAGGCCGTGGCGCCCACCACTGTTTGATGTGCACGGGGTCGGTCCACGCCCGCCACACGATGTCGCGCGGCGCATCGAGAATTTTCTCGATCTTGAGGTCGGTCTGGTCGTTCACTGGTCAGTCTCCCTGGTTTTCAATTGATCGACATAGTTTTCGAAACGGTCGGTGCGGGCTTCCCACAAGGCGCGCTGGTCGGCGATCCAGCGTTCGGCGACTGACAGCGCGGCGGGCTCGATCCGGCAAGTTCGGACGCGGCCGCTCTTGTGGCTGGCGATCAGCCCGCTCGCTTCGAGCGCCTGCAAATGCTGGAGCACGGCGGGGAAGCTGATCGGCAGCGGCCGCGCCAGTTCGGACACCGACGCCGGGCCGCGGCTCAATCGGGCGAGCATGCCGCGCCGGATCGGGTCGGACAGCGCCTGGAA
>JBDSGH010000068.1:0-3373 GCA_039919095.1 Sphingomicrobium sp.
CGGTAATCAGCCCAACAGCCGCGAAGTGATCGACGCTCTGGTCGCGCTCGCCTTCGGCGCCTCGCTTATCTCGATCTTCGCACGTCTCGGCGGCGGCATCTTCACCAAGGCCGCCGACGTCGGCGCCGACCTGGTCGGCAAGGTCGAGGCCGGAATCCCCGAGGACGACCCGCGCAACCCGGCGGTCATCGCCGATAACGTCGGCGACAATGTCGGCGACTGCGCCGGAATGGCCGCCGATCTGTTCGAAACCTATGTCGTCACCGTCGGCGCGACCATGGTTCTGACCGCGCTGCTGGTGAAGACCGCCGGCGACGGCCTGCTGGCGCTGATGGCACTGCCGCTGCTGATCGGCGGCGTGTGCATCGTGACCTCGATCCTCGGCACCTATTTCGTCCGCCTCGGCGGCAAGGGATCTGGGGCGACCAACATCATGGGCGCGATGTACAAGGGCTTCGGCGTGACCGCCGTGACCTCGGCCATCGCAATCTATTTCGCCGCTCAATATGCGCTCGGCGACCTCAACGCGGTGATCAACGCGGGCGACACCAGCTTTACCGGCATGGACCTCTACTGGTGCATGCTGCTCGGGCTGGTGATCACCGGACTGATCATCTGGATCACCGAATATTACACCGGCACCAACTATCGCCCGGTGCGCTCGATCGCCAAGGCGTCGGAAACCGGCCACGGCACCAACGTCATCCAGGGTCTTGCGATCAGCCTCGAATCGACCGCCTTGCCGACGTTGGTGATCTGCGCCGGAATCATCATCGCGTTCAGCCTCGCGGGCTTGATGGGCATCGCCTTCGCAGCGACTGCCATGCTTGCTCTGGCCGGCATGGTGGTGGCGCTCGACGCTTACGGGCCGGTCACCGACAACGCCGGCGGAATCGCCGAAATGTCTGGTCTCGACGACAGCGTCCGCGAGAAGACCGACGCGCTCGACGCGGTTGGCAACACCACCAAGGCGGTGACCAAGGGCTATGCGATCGGATCGGCCGGCCTCGCCGCGCTGGTGCTGTTCGCCGCCTACACCACCGACTTGCGTGAGTTCTTCCCGCAACTGACGGTCAACTTCAGCCTGGAGAATCCGTTCGTCATCGTCGGGCTGCTGCTCGGCGCCCTGCTGCCCTATCTGTTTGGGGCGATGGGGATGACCGCCGTCGGCCGCGCCGCGGGCGACGTGGTCAAGGACGTGCGCGAGCAGTTCCGTACCAACAGCGGGATCATGGATGGCTCGTCGCGTCCGGATTACGCGCGCACCGTCGACCTCGTCACCAAGGCGGCGATCAAGGAAATGATCATACCGTCGCTGCTGCCGGTGCTGGCTCCGATTCTGGTCTATTTCGTGATCACCGCGGTCGCCGGCCAGGCCCAGGGCTTCGCGGCGCTCGGTGCGTTGCTGCTCGGCGTGATCGTGTCGGGCCTGTTCGTCGCCATTTCGATGACCTCGGGCGGCGGCGCGTGGGACAATGCCAAGAAGTTCATCGAAGACGGCAACCATGGCGGCAAAGGCTCGGAAGCCCATAAGGCTGCGGTCACTGGCGACACGGTCGGCGATCCGTACAAGGACACCGCCGGACCGGCGGTCAATCCGATGATCAAGATCACCAACATCGTCGCGCTGCTGCTGCTCGCGGCGCTGGCAGTCCGCGCCGCTTAAGCGAACCTGCCACAGGCTCAAGTGAGGCCCCGCCCGGCAGTGCCGCGGCGGGGCTTTTCTTTTGCTGCAAAGGCGCGTTGAAGCGGGCGAAAGCGAGGAGCCAGTCATGCCGCACGCGATCCGCATCCATGCCACCGGGGGGCCCGAAGTACTCAAGTGGGAGGTGGCCGAGGCTGCCGCCCCGGGCCCAGGCGAAGTTCGCCTCAAGCAGCACGCCGCCGGACTCAACTTTATCGACGTCTATCACCGCACCGGGCTCTATCCGCAGCCGCTGCCGTTCACGCCCGGTGTCGAGGGTGCGGGTGTGGTCGATAGCGTCGGCGAGGGCGTGACCGATCTGAAATCGGGCGACCGGGTCGCCTACGCCGGGCCGATCGGCGGTTACGCCGAGGTCCGCACCATCGCCGCCGATAAGCTGGTCACGCTGCCCGACGGAATCGGGTTCGACCAGGCCGCGGCGATGATGCTGCAGGGGATGACGGCGCGGATGCTGCTGCGCTCGGTCCATTCGGTCGCGGCCGGCGACACCATCCTGGTCCACGCCGCCGCCGGCGGGGTCGGCCTGATCCTGTGCCAGTGGGCGGCGGCGCTGGGCGCGACCGTGATCGGCACCGTGTCGACCGACGCCAAGGCCGAGCTGGCCCGGGCCCACGGCTGCCATCACCCGATCGTCACCAGCCGCCAGGACTTCGTCGCCGAGGTTGAGGCGATCACCCACGGCGCCAAGCTACCGGTGGTCTATGATTCGGTCGGGCGGGATACCTTCATGCGCTCGCTCGACTGCCTGCGCCCGCGCGGGTTGATGGTCAGCTTCGGCCAGGCGTCGGGCCCGGTCGAGCCGTTCTCGCCCAATGTGCTGGCGCAGAAAGGCTCGCTTTTCCTGACCCGCCCGACCCTGTTCAGCTACATCGCCAGCCGGGCCGAGCTCGAAGCCTCCGCCGCCGAGCTGTTCGCGGTGGTCGGCTCGGGCCAGGTGCGGATCGAGGTCAAGCAGCGCTTCCCGCTCGAACAAGCGGCCGAGGCGCATCGCGCACTCGAAGCGCGGGCGACGAGCGGATCGACCATCTTGACGGTCTAGCCACTTCGTTTCGCCGCCGCCTTCCCTTTTGGAACCTGCCAGAGTAAGGCTCCGCGACTTTTTCAATGCGAATAGTGAGGGTTGATGGCCAAGGAAGAACTTCTCGAAATGCGCGGCAAAGTGTTGGAGCTGCTGCCCAACGCAATGTTCCGCGTGGAGCTCGAGAATGGTCACGAGATCCTCGGCCACACCGCCGGCAAGATGCGCAAGAACCGCATCCGCGTCCTCACCGGCGATGAAGTGCTGGTCGAACTGACGCCCTACGACCTGACCAAGGGCCGCATCACCTATCGCTTCATGCCCGGCCGCGCAGGACCGCCCGGTTATCCCTAAATGCGGCTGATCCTCGCTTCGGCGAGCCCGCGCCGCCTTGATTTGCTCGCCCGGATCGGGGTCGTTCCCGACGCGGTGGTTCCGGCCGACGTCGATGAAAGCGTCCCCCCGGGCGAACTGCCGCGCGACCATGCGCTGCGCCTGGCGCGAGCCAAGGCGGAAGCGGTTGCTGCGCGTGAGCCTGAGGCCCTGGTGCTGGCCGCCGACACGGTCGTCGCCGTGGGGCGGCGGATCCTGCCCAAGGTCGAGGACGAGGCGACGCTCCGCAAGTGCATGGCGTTACTCTCGGGCCGTCG
>JBDSGH010000069.1:0-4398 GCA_039919095.1 Sphingomicrobium sp.
AAATCGAACGCCGCATCGCCGAGCGCGCCGGCCGCGACATGCTCGAGGCGGCGGAATGAGCATCGCCTTGATCATCGGCCTTGCGGTCATCGTTCTGATCGTCGCCATCGCCGCGGTGCAGCGCTCGGGTCCGCGCGTCACCACCATCGAGCATCGCCGCGAGCCGGAAGACCAGCCCAAGGACACCGAGCAGTGACCGTCGCTTGCAAGCTGGCGCGGGCTGGCCGCAGCTTGGCCTGTGCAGCGATGCTGTGCTTGCCCGCGGCCGCTTGGGCGGATGAGCCGGTCACCGGTACCCGCCTCGGTGGCCATACCCAGCCGGGGCCGGCGCTCACCGCCAGGGATCAGGCGGTCGGTGCCAAGCAGATGGCGACTTGCCTCTACAATCGTAAGACGCCGGTTGCCCGGGCGCTCCTGCTGGCGCCGACCATGGATTACGCCAATTCGGCCGACGCCAAGCTGATGGGCGACGTGCAATGCTTCAACGCCCAGTTCGCCAATGACATGGTCGAGGAACGTCGCGTCACCTTCCCGCCCGAGATCATGCGCGGGATGCTGGCCGAAGTTGCTCTGGTGAGATCGTCCGCCGAGGTCGCAGCGCTGCCGCCGATCGCGCTCGAAAAAATCTACCAGCGCGACTGGTTCGCAGTGACCGGGCGCAACGTCGCGGTTGACGAAATGGGTGCGTGCATCGCGGACACCAACCCGGCCGGATTATTCGCACTTCTGAAAACCGCACCGACTTCCCCCCAGGAAGGGGCCGCATTCGCTCAATTGGGCGATAATCTCGGCAAATGCCTGCGCGCCGGGACCAAGCTGCAAGCCAATCGCCAGTCGCTTCGGGCGGCGCTCGCCGATGCGCTGTTCCAGCGCATCTATCGGCCGCAGCCGAACAAGGTGGTCCGCTGATGCCCAAGGTCACCGTCGACGGCATCGAACTCGAGGTTCCGCAGGGCGCGACCGTGCTCCAGGCGTGCGAGCTTGCCGGCAAGGAAATTCCGCGCTTCTGCTACCACGAGCGCCTCAGCATCGCCGGCAATTGCCGGATGTGCCTGGTCGAGGTCGCGCCCGGCCCACCCAAGCCGCAAGCCTCGTGCGCGCTGCCCGCCGCCGACGGCCAGCTGATCCGCACCGATAGCGCGATGGTCAAGAAGGCGCGCGAGGGGGTGATGGAGTTTTTGCTCATCAACCACCCGCTCGACTGCCCGATCTGCGACCAGGGCGGCGAATGCGACCTCCAGGATCAGGCGATGGCCTACGGCCGCGGCTTCTCGCGCTTCGAGGAGAATAAGCGCGCGATCGAAGACAAATATATGGGTCCGGTGATCAAGACCGCGATGACCCGCTGCATCCAGTGCACGCGCTGCATCCGTTTTGCCGAGGAAGTCGCCGGCGTGCCCGAACTGGGCATGCTGTACCGCGGCGAGGACGCCCAGATCACGTCCTATCTCGAGCGCGCGGTGACCTCCGAGCTGGCCGGTAATTTGGCTGACATCTGCCCGGTCGGCGCGCTGCTCCAGAAACCGCAGATCTTCGAGAGCCGCCCGTGGGAACTGCGCCGGGTGCCGGCGATCGACGTGATGGACGCGGTCGGCTCCAACATCCGCCTCGATGTCCGCCAGCGCCAGGTGATGCGGGTGCTGCCGCGCATCAACGAGGCCGTCAACGAGGAGTGGATTTCGGACAAGACCCGCCACCATGTCGATGCGCTGGTGCGCGGCCGGCTCGACCGGCCGTGGGTGCGCGAGAAGGGCAAATTGCGCGAGGCGAGCTGGCGCGAGGCGCTCGACATCCTCGCCAAGCGGCTCAAGAAGGCCGGCCCAAGCGTGGCCGCGATCGCCGGCGACCTGCTCGACGCCGAGACCATGTACGCCGCCAGGAAGCTGCTCGAAGGGCAGGGGTCGCGCCTGCTCGAAGGCCGCCAGACCGGGCTCGCCTACGACGTCACCAGCCTGTCGGCGGTGGCCTTCAACTCGACCATCGCCGGGATCGAGAATGCCGACGCGATCCTGCTGATTGGCACCAATCCGCGCTGGGAAGCGCCACTGGTCAACACCCGGCTACGCAAGGCGCAGCGCAAGGGCGCCAAGATATTCGCCATCGGGCCGGACACCGACCTTGGGATGCGGGTCCGTTGGATTGGCAACGATCTCAAGCTGTTGGGCAAGCTTCCGCAGGAAGTGTCCGAGGCTTTCGAAGCGGCCGACCGTCCGGCGGTGATCGTCGGCCCGGGTGCGCTCGGGGCCGATGCACTCGGCGCCGCGCTGGCCTTGGTCGAACCGCTGAAGCTGGTTCGCGCCGATACCGGCAATGGCGCGTGGAACGGCTTCAACGTCATCCACACCGCGGCGTCGCGCATGGCCGGGCTGATCCTTGGCTATGCGCAAGCCGGCGGCATTGCCGACATTGCCGCCGCCAAGCCGCAGGTCGTGCTGCTGCTCGGCGCCGACGAGGTGGCGGCCGACCGCTTCAAGGGCGCGTTCAAGGTTTACATCGGCCACCATGGTGACGCCGGCGCAGACAGCGCCGACCTCGTCCTGCCGGGCGCGGCCTATGCCGAAAAGCACGGCACCTACGTCAACCTCGAAGGCCGCGTGCAACGCGGCGAGCGCGCCGTCTTCCCGCCCGGTGAAGCGCGCGAGGACTGGTCGATTTTCCGCGCGGTGAGCGAGCTCGCCGGCACCGCTTTGCCGTTCGACAGCTTCGACCAATTGCGCGCGGCGATGGTCGCCGATCATCCCGAGCTTGGCCGCGACGGCCTCGTCGACCTGCCGTGGGCGCCGCCCAAGCTGGCGGCCAAGGCCGACGGCCCGCTGCGCCTGCCAATTACCGATTTCTATCTGACCAACGCCATCACCCGCGCCAGCCCGACCATGCGCCGCTGCTCGGACGAATTGCTCCACGGCGGCCCGCTCGCGGAGGCGGCCGAATGACCGCGTGGTTCCAGACCTGGGGCGCGACCTACGACTGGGCGTGGTTCATCGCCACCATCGTCGGCATCCTCGTCATCGCTTTGCCGCTGATGCTGGCGGTCGCGATGATCATTTACGCCGAGCGCAAGATCTGGGCGGCCATCGCGCTGCGCCGCGGCCCCAATGTGGTTGGCCCGTGGGGCTTGCTGCAAAGCTTTGCCGACGGTTTGAAGGTGTTCCTCAAGGAAACCATCGTCCCGACCAGCGCCAACAAGGGCCTGTTCCTGCTCGCCCCGGTGATCACCTTCACCGTCGCTTTGATCGTGTGGGCGGTGATCCCGTTCGACCTCGGGGTGGTGCTGACCGACGTCAACGTCGGCCTGCTCTACGTCCTCGCCGCTTCGTCGCTCGGGGTCTACGGCGTGATCATCGCCGGCTGGGCGTCCAACTCCAAATATCCGTTCTTCGCGGCGCTTCGGGCGGCGGCGCAGATGGTCAGCTACGAAGTGTCGATCGGGTTCGTGCTGATCAGCGTCGTGCTCTACGCCGACAGCTTCAATCTGACCCAGATCGTGCTCGCCCAGAAGGGCAATGTGCTCGGCCTGTTCAACGGCTTCGGCTTCAATCCTCTGCTGTTCCCGATGGCGGTGGTGTTCTTGATCAGCTCGATGGCCGAAACCTTCCGCACCCCGTTCGACCTGGTCGAGGCCGAAAGCGAACTGGTCGCCGGCCACCAGACCGAATATTCGTCGATGGCCTTCGCTTTGTTCTGGCTTGGCGAATATGCCAACGTGCTCTTGATGTGCGCGCTCAACGCCATCTTGTTCTGGGGTGGGTTCCTGCCGCCGCTCAACCTCGATTTGATCCCGTGGTTCGACATTCCCGGAATCGTCTGGCTGTTCGCCAAGATCGCCTTCTTCTTCTTCGTCTTCGGCTGGGTCAAGGCGACCGTGCCTCGGTACCGCTACGACCAGTTGATGCGATTGGGCTGGAAGATCTTCCTGCCATTGAGCCTGGCCTTCGTCGTGATCGTCTCGGGCTGGCTGATGCTGACCCAATATGGAGCCGCCGCATGAACCCCCTGCAATGGCTCAAAGCCTTCACGCTGTGGGAGTTCGTCCGCGCCCATGCGCTGACCCTCAAATATTTCTTCAAGGCCAAGGCGACCATCAACTACCCGTACGAGAAAACCCCGCAGAGCCCGCGCTTCCGCGGCGAGCATGCGCTGCGCCGTTACCCCAACGGCGAGGAGCGCTGCATCGCGTGCAAACTGTGCGAGGCGATCTGCCCCGCGCTGGCGATCACGATCGAGGCCGAGCCGCGCGAGGATGGGTCGCGCCGCACCACCCGCTACGACATCGACATGGTCAAATGCATTTATTGCGGCCTGTGCCAGGAAGCGTGCCCGGTCGATGCCATCGTCGAAGGGCCCAACCTCGAATTCGCCACCGAAACGCGCGAGGAATTGCTCTACGACAAGACCAAA
>JBDSGH010000070.1:0-3778 GCA_039919095.1 Sphingomicrobium sp.
CAGGACCGCGACAATGGCCAGCTCGACCGCGACCAGCTCCAATGCGTGACCAAGCGCCAGCCGACCGCGCAGGAACTGGCCGACTGCCTGTTCGCCTGGACCGTGGCCAAGCACGTCAAATCCAACGCCATCGTCTACGCCAAGGGCGATTCCACTGCCGGGATTGGCGCGGGGCAGATGAACCGCCGCGATTCGGCGCGAATCGCCTCGGCCAAGGCGCTCGAAGCGGCGCAGACCAACCACTGGCCCGAACCGCGGACCTATGGCTCGGCGGTCGCCTCGGACGCGTTCTTCCCGTTCGCCGACGGCCTGCTGGCGGCGGTCGAAGCGGGTGCCACCGCGGTGATCCAGCCGGGCGGCTCGATCCGCGACGACGAGGTCATCGCCGCTGCCGACGGCGCCGGCCTGGCGATGCTGTTCACCGGCCTGCGCCACTTCCGCCACTGATCGGCGACGCCAACAAAAAGGGGCGGCCGTGAGGCCGCCCCTTCGCTTGTGGGTGTCGCGCCGGAGCGCGAAACTCGCTTACCAATAGCGGTTGTGAACCACCTGGATGACGCGTCCGTTGCGGGTGTTGACCAGCAACAGATCGTCGCCGTAGCGAATCCAGCGCTGGTAGCGGCCCGGGGCACGCAGCTGGTACATGTTGTAATCCGACACGTAATAGCGCGAACCATAGAATGACGGCTGCAGCTGGTAGCCGACGTTCAGCGGACGATAGCGCCAGTTGCGAACCGGGGCGTTGTAGACCGTCCAGCGGCTCGAATGGCGCTTGGCCTGCTGCTTGTTGTGGTGGCGCACATCCTGCCGCGCTTCACTGCGGTGATGCCGGTCGCCTTCGCGCGAAGCAGCGTTTGCCGCCGCACCCGAAAACATGGTCGCGGCCATCAGGCCCATCAAGATTGTCTTACGCATAGCTACTCTCCATCTGTCGTGCCGGGTATCAACACCTGGCAGGCGCTGACGATCCGGCTCACTGTCGGTTATGGGGGCCGCCGCCTGAACCCAGCCGATACTGGTTAGTCAGCTACTGGACAGCTCGACAGGCGGTACCGCGCTTGCGCTGAGGCCGATTATGCCGGTAACCAGCTTGCGCCAATGCGCGGATCTGCAAGTCCGCATTGGATGGGAAACAGACATTCTGTATTTTCCGCTGGCCGACTTCCGCACCAAGCGGTTAGCCCTGACCAATGGTCCGGACCTTCACGCTTGGAAACGTTCGGCGCGGCGGTCTGCTTGGCATCGCGGCGGCTTTTCTGTTCGGACTTTCTACCCCCGCAGCCAAGGCCATCGTTGGCAATGTTCATCCGCTACTCCTCGCGGGGCTTCTCTACCTCGGCTCGGGTATTGGGCTGGGTATTATCATCCTGCTTGGTCGGCGGAATGGGGTGAAACTCAAGCGTGCCGACGTGCCTTGGTTGTTGGCGACAATCGCCTTTGGCGGGGCGCTTGGACCGGCACTACTCATGTGGGGCCTGACAGAAACGACTGGCTCCGCGGCATCGCTGTTGTTGACCTTGGAGGGAGTGTTCACCGCGTTGATGGCGTGGATCGTATTCCGCGAGCCCTTTAACCGGCGCATCGGCTTGGGCATGGCCGCCATCTCTGTTGGAGCCATTCTTCTCGCTTCACAAACGCCCTCGGGACATGCTGGAACGATAGGAGCGCTGGCCGTGGCCGGAGCGTGCCTTTCGTGGGCGATAGACAATAATTGCACGTCAAAAATCGCGGACGTGGATGCGCTTACCCTCGCTTCAATCAAAGGGGTTGTGGCGGGCGCTACGAACACGACGCTCGCGCTTGTTGCCGGTAGCGTATTTCCCTCATTCGGCTACGCCGCCGCATCCGCGTTCCTCGGCTTCTTTGGCTATGGGTTGAGCCTTGTGCTGTTCGTGCTTGCGCTTCGGGAAATAGGAGCTGCCCGAACGGGAGCATATTTCTCCACAGCGCCCTTCATCGGAGCGGTCGTCGGTCTCACTGTCTTGCGTGAGCCGCTCACCGCCGCACTCGTGGGAGCGGGCCTACTAATGGGGTTTGGCGTCTACCTTCACCTGACCGAGGACAATCAGCAGCCCAGGAAAAGTTCAACGGAAAAGTCCAAGCAAACTTAACCGTTATACCAACCGTTCAAGAGGGCCAACGCGAGCGCCACGCCTAATGCGATAATTGAAAGCATTTTTCGAATGCGGCTCATTGTAACTGCCTACATCAATGTCCGCTTGGGGTCGAAAGCGGACAGGACTGCGTTGCATCTCGACGCGTGCCCGGATCCGGCACTAGCCTCCTCTCCTTTGAAGGAAGGGGTTGGAGGTGGGTGACATCGGCGCGCGCTCGATGCCCGGGTCGATGTTTATCACCGGCATCGAATCGGCTCAAACAACCCCACCCCTCAATCCCCTCCTTAAGAGGGGCGGGGAGGCCGCCTTAAATAATGTCGTCCGCTACCTGGCCTTGCGCTTCGGCGGCGCGGAGGCCTTCGATATCGTCCTTGCGCAGGCGGAACAGTTCGCGGTCCTCGGGGCCGAAGCCCTTGAGCCACAACACCGCGCCGAATGCGCCGAGCATCGCCGGGATGCCGATCGCGAGCTGCAAGACCGGCGGCAGGAACAGCCGCGCCGGAACCCCGATCGCGATCCCGGCCGCCGCCGCCCAGCCAATGTCCCAGCGCCAGCCGGAGACCGGCGCGGAAAGGGTCCGGGCGAGTAGCCGCGATTTTGCGATCGAGGCGAAGGCGAGCGCCAGGCACAAGGCGATCGCTGGCCCGGTCGCCTGCCACGGCAATGGCCAGTTGGCGTCGCGCATGAGGATGATCAGGCCGGCGCTGAGCACCGCCTCAAGCGCCAGCATGACCAGGCTGATCGCCATGTTGCGGTGCCGCGCGACGTAGATCAGCGCCGCTTCGCTGACCACCGCGGCGGCGGCGATGACTTCTGCCGCGAGCAGGAACGACAGGGTCGCGGTGCCGCCGGTGAAGCCCGATCCGACCAGCCCCATAACGGCGCGTCCCGGGATCGACAGCGAGATCGCGATGCCGACCTGGGCGGCGATGATCCAGTAGGTCACCTGGCGCACCTGGGCGGCGATCGCGCTCTTGTCGCCCGCCGCGATGTTGCGCGCGATCACCGGGCCCAGCACCGGCTCGAAGCTGGTCTTGAGCTTGGCCGGCAGCGAGGCCACTTGCTGGGCGACATAATAGATGCCGACGAAGGCCGGGCTGAGGAACAGCCCGAGGACCGCGAGATCGACCCGGCGCGAGGCCCATTCGACCGCGTCGGCGGCGGCCAGCGGGCCGTTGCGCCGCGCCGTCCGCCAGGCGGTGGCAAGGTCCGGCCGCCAGCCGCGCGGAAGCCCGTAGCTGCGCACCAGCGGGATGATTGCGGCGATCAACGCCGCGACCATCGAGATCACATAGGAAATGATCAGACCGTCGCGCAGCGAGTAGAATGAGAATCCGAAGGCGGCGATGCTGATCGCCCACGGCTCGACGATCGAGCGCGCCCGGACGGTCGCCCCGACATCGTCGCGATAGGCCAGAGCGGCCAGCGAAATATCGGTCCAGCTGACCGCGAACACGGTCACCGGCAGCAGCCAGTCGAGCCCGTACACCGGGCTGTTGGGGAACATCGCCTGGGGGAAAAAGCCGAGGATGGCCATGCCGATGGCCGAACCGATCGCCGCCACCAGCATCGCGTCGGCAATGACGCAGGCGTGCGGCTTGGTGGCGTCGGCGAGTTGCAGCGCAAGCCCGCGGCGCAAGCCGAACGCCGCCAGTTGCGCG